>SLSP01000542.1 GCA_007130345.1 Thermoflexales bacterium | reverse complement strand
TCAATCCCCCCCGCTGGGGGGGAAGCCCAGACCTCCCCCCCACTGGGGGGGACCGAGGGGGGGAGCATCGGTCAATACGTCGAGCCGGTGCAATTGCAGGTGGTCTGCCAGCAGTTGTGGGAAAGCCTGCCGGATTCGGCGGCAGCGGACGGCGTGATTACATGGGACGCGATCAAGCACTACAACGTGGACGACGCGCTGACGAGTTTTTATGAGCATACATTGATGCAGACCTGTCAGGTTTCAGAAAACCTGACAGGTCTCGTTGTGACCAAACGCCGCTTGCGCCGCTGGTTCGCCGAGCATCTCATCACGCCGGAGGGTCGGCGCGGACTGGCGTTACAAGGCAAGACCGAGACCGCCGGGCTGCCCAACGCCGTCGTGCGCGAATTGCAGAACCATCACCTGCTCCGCTCCGAGATGCGCGGCGGCTCGCGCTGGTATGAGTTGGCGCACGACCGGCTGGTGGAGCCGGTGGTGAAGTCGAACCGGGTGTGGGAGGCGGCGCAGGATCAGGTACACCCCTGGCGGCCGCTGGCGCGGCAGTGGCTAGAAACGCGGAGCAATGCGTTGTTGTACCGGGGCCGGGCCTTGCGCGCCGCGCGAGCCTGGCTACAAACCGCGCCGCCCGGCGAAGTGGAGCCTTACGAACGCGAGTTCATCCAAGAGAGCCAACAGGCGCGCACCCGGCGGAGCGCCATCATCGCGGCGGTGATCGTGCTCATCGCGGTTCTGAGCGCGCAGCCGCTCTACCGGCAATACCTCCGTTGGCAAGCGCAGCTGTTGGGAGAATTAATTCCAATCGAATACTCTGAAGCCGCTTTCTTGGGTGATAACGAATGGGCACCGGATTACGCATTACAAGCGGGTAACTATCCAATAGAAGCCTTCTCCATTGAAAAATATGAAGTTACGAATGAACGCTATATGTTATGTGTTAAAGCCAACGTCTGTAGCATCCCCAACGCGCCGCCATCCCAATATGCACCAGAGCGTAAAAATTTTCCCGTAACCCACGTTACAGCGCTACAAGCTAACCAATTCTGCGCATGGATTGGTCGTCGCCTGCCTACCGTATGGGAATGGGAACGCGCTGCGCGTCCAGAAACGCCCTGGACATGGCCCTGGGGTGACTATGCCCCCATAACAACCACACAAGCAAATTTCAGATATACAACGGATGCACCCGAAATACTTGAAATCGCCACAACGACATGGGCTTCTCCAGACGGAGTTTACGATTTAGCCGGTAATGTTTGGGAATGGACTTGCACGCCTTACACACGTATGGCCTATGTCCCTGCTTATCAGCCACAACCATGCATTGATTTAATCCTGCAATTTCCTGAACGTTTAATCATCAAAGGCGGTGGCGCCGATACTAAATTGAGTGATCTCGAATCTACGATGGCCTATCATATGGGGTGGCGCATCACGGACATAGATCCTTACTTAGGATTTCGTTGTGTATCTGACCCTTAATCTTCTAGAAAGTGTGTGAAGCATATTTGTGCAATCACACTATACTTCTAAAATTAGTATGCGGTACTTTCAGTTAAGGAGATTGTTATGAATGAGAGTCAATTGTCTTTCGATAAAGCACTATCAGTTAAGCTAGTTCAAGGCCAAGAAATTTGGCGGGCATTTGGTACACTTGTGGTTCAAGATGAAAATTGGAAAAACACGTTTCATGTGCTGGTCTCCGGGCCGACAGAACAGAGTGTTCAACAATTCATAGAAACCCAAGAAGAAAATTGCGATATCAGCCTGGATATCACCGCATATCCTGACACTCTGTCTGTCCCGCATACTCCTATAGAAACAAGTGGGCAGTCCTTTATTCTAAATGTCGCAGGTATCCAATTACATCTTGATGTCATTCCTTGTGAGATACAAACACCTCAACCTTACCATATTGCTTACAATCTAGCGTTGACCAATCTATTTATGAGCGACGCCGATACAATTCAAAAGGTAGAAGCCGCCGCAGAGCAATTCAACTTGGCACATTTTAGTATGGGTCAGTTGAATCCCGACGAAGTTACCAAAGGAAAACCCTGGGATCAAAAGGTTAATTTTGAAGCCTCTGCCGCGCGCGTGCAATGTCGCGTTATAAATGGCGAGATCGGCACACTGTGCTTGCGAGAAAAAGGCGGGATTGAGCGTAAGACCGAAGCGCCTATCATTGATAACACGGAAGTGGGACTGCCAGACAATGATAAAGACAACTATCTCCGAGCCATTCGCACGAAACAATGGGAAGTTGAGGTGATAGGAGGTAGAGCGCCTAAGAGCAAATTCGTTCTCACCATTCACAAGATAAAATGACTACTTTTTTCAGTCGAATATTGCCAACTACTCGAATTGCTCACGCTCTGGATATGCGTAAAACCATTTGTGGGCTGTTCATCCGCGACAACGTCATCGAGGCCGTCGGCCCGACCGCCGGCCACATCTACATCTACCCCAACGGCACCCACCTCGATGAGTCGCGGCGAGAGTCGGAGTGGATTCCCTCCCGACCGTGTGGTGGAGGCCCAGGACTTCAGCCTCCAGGACACCCGCCGCGTCATCGAGACCTACCACGCCCCCGCGACCTACGCGATGTTGCGCGTCGTCGTCGCGCCGTGTTCGCCCTTCTCCGCAACCAAAGGCCTGATGCAGGCGGCACCCGAACTCGCGTGTGCCTTGCCGGAGGTGTTAGAAGCGCTACGGAATGACGGAGCTTTCCCCCCAACCACAAACCTCCAACGAATGGTCATTCGTTGGAGGTCTGTTTTGGTAAGCTACCGCTTGGTTACAAAACCCCCTCACAACCTCGGCAGGACGACGCCACGTTGCCCCTGGTATTTCCCCTTCTTGTCCGCGTAGGAAATCTCGCACGGTTCGTCGCCCTCGAAGAAGAGCACCTGCGCGATGCCCTCGTGGGCGTAGATTTTGGCCGGGAGCGGCGTGGTGTTGCTGATCTCGATGGTGATGTAGCCGTGCCAGCCAGGCTCCAAGGGCGTAAAATTCGTCACGATGCCGCAACGTGCATACGTTGATTTGCCAAGCACAGCCCCTAGCACATTGCGCGGCATCCTGATATATTCCAAACTGCGTGCCAGGGCGAAGGAGTTGGGCGGGATGATGCACACGTCGCCGGTAAAATCCACCAGAGCGCGGGTGTCGAGGGCTTTGGGGTCAACAACAGAGAGGTCGCCCACGCCGGAGGTGAAGACTTTGAACTCGTCGGCCACGCGGATGTCGTACCCGTAAGACGACAGGCCGTAGGAGATGACGCCATCGCGCTGCTGCCCGTCGCAAAACGGGTCGATCATCCCCTGCTCCAACGCCATCTGCCGAATCCAGCGATCTGCTTTGAGGCCCATCGCGCGCTCCTACATCCGCTCCGGCGCGTCGACGCCGATGAGGTGCAGCACGCGGGCCAGCACGGATTTGGCGGCGCGGGCCAGCAGCAGCCGGGCGCGGGTCAGCTCCGGCGCGGCGGCATCGACGATGCGACAGTCGCGGTAGAAGGCGTGGAACTGGGCTGCCAGCTCGGTGGCGTAGGTGGTGAGGTGGTGCGGCGCGAGGTTGCGCGCGGCCACGTCGATGATTTCGGGCAGGGCCAGCATCTTGCGGATGAGGTCAAGCTCGGTCGGATGGGTGAGCAGCGCGGGATCACCATCTGTCTGCGGGTCGAAGCCCTCCTCCGCCGCCTTGCGCAGCACCCCGGCGATGCGCGTGTGCGCGTACTGAACGTAGTAGACGGGGTTGCGGTCGGATTGCTCCACCGCCAGGTCGAGGTCGAAGTCTAGGGTCACGTCCATAGTGCGGGTGAGCATCATAAAGCGGATGGGATCGGGGCCGACTTCGTCGATGAGCTCGCGCAGGGTGACGAAATCGCCGGAGCTTTTGGACATCCGCACTTCCTCGCCGCCGCGCATCAGCGTGACCATCTGGTAGAGGACGAAGATCAGCCGGTCGGGATCGACGCCCACGGCCTGCGCCGCCGCTTGGACGCGGGGCACATCGCCGTGATGGTCGGCCCCCCAGACGTAGATGGCGCGGTCGAAGGCCCGCTGTATCAGCTTATCCCACAGATAGCAGACGTCGCTGGCGAGGTAGGTGGGGCGGCCTTCGGGATCGGGCACCACCTCCGCCGAGCGGATGAGCACGGCGTCCTTCTCCAGGTCGGGATGCTGGAACCAGGTCGCGCCGTCGTACTCGGTCACATAGCCGCCCGCGCGAAGCTTGTCCAGCATCTCGTCGAACAGGCCCTCGGCGTAGAAGTCCTTCTCGTGCCGCCAAGTGTCGAAGTGGATGTGGAGGTGCGCCAGATCGTCCTCAATCTGTTCGAGGACGCGCGCCATCCCCCAATAGGCCACCTCGCGCACGGCCTGGTCGCGGTCGATGTCGAGATAGCGCCGCCCGGCGGATTCGGCCAGGCGCTCGGCCAGCGTGGTGACGTAATCGCCGGGGTAGCCCTTCTCTGGGAAGGGGATGCTCGCGCCGAAGCAGTCGGCGTAGCGCGAGAGGATGCTGCCGCCGAAGCTGCGCACCTTCGCGCCGGCGTCGTTGACGTAGTACTCGCGCGCCACCTCGTAGCCGCCGGCTTCGAGCACGGAGGCCAGGGCGTCGCCAATCACGGCGTTGCGCGCCGAGCCGACGGTGATCGGGCCGGTGGGGTTCGCGCTGACGAACTCCACTTGCACGCGCGTGCTTGCCCCGGCAGCGACGTTGCCCCAGGTCTCGCCCGCCGCCAGGATGACGGACGCCTGCCGCGCCATCCAGCCCTGATCCAGCGCAACGTTGATGAAGCCGGGCGGCGCGACCGTGACCTCGGCGATCATCTCGGACTCCGGGACGTGGGGCGCGACGGTCTCGGCGATGTGCAGCGGGGCGCGGCGCAGCACGCGCGCCAGGCCCAGACACACCGGCGAGCCGTAATCGCCGTGGTTGGCATGGCGGCTCGGCGCGACCGGGACATCGGGTATATCGAAGGCCGGGAGGTCCCCGGCGGCTTGCGCCCGCTCCAGGCCGGCGCGGATGAGTTCAGCTAATTGTTCGCGTAAAGGTAAATTGGTCATAGACAGCATCTTCTCCTGCTAAAACTTCAAATGGCCCAGGAAATAGGGCAGTTGTTGTTGCCACCAGGGCCAGTCGTGTTCCACGTCCTCGCCCCAGTAGTCGAACCAAGCGGGGACTTCCAGCTTGGTGAGTACCTGTTCGAGGGCTTGGGTCTCGCGGAGGTAGTCCGCTTCCCAGGCCCCTTGTCCCACGCACACGATGATGTCGCCATCGCGGTAGCGGTCGAGATACCAGGCGTCGGCCATGTTGGGCAGGTAGACCAGGGGGAAATTATAGTAGACGTTCTCATCGCTATACGTGCCGATCATCTGGTGCGGGCCGTAGAGTCCGCTGAGGGCGATAACGGCGGTGAAGATGTCCGGGTGCTTGAAGAAGAAGTTGGCCGCGTGGTACGCGCCGATGCTGCATCCGGTGGTGATGATGCCATCCGCGCCAGGGTTGTTCTGGCGGATGAAGGACACAACTTCTTCTGTGACGTAGCGCGCGTACATCTCGTGCTTCAGCGCGCGGTCGCCCGGATACATCCAATCGGCCAGCCAGGCTTCGCAGTCGATGCTGTCGATGGCGTAGACTTGCACCGCGCCGGATTCGATGAAGGGGCGGATGGCCTCGACCATGCCGAAGTCCTCGAATTCGTAGAAGCTGCCGCAGCCAGTGGGGAAGACCAGCAGCGGGCGGCCCGTTTTCCCGTAGACTTTGAACTCCATATCGCGTTTGAGATGCTCACTCCAACGTTTGTAATAGGCAATTTGCATAGCAAGGCTCCTTGAAAATGGCAAATGGCGGGCGAATAGCAAAAAATCGCGCTCGGAGGGGAGCGTCAGCTTCTCTATTTTGCAGCGAATCGGGAGACTATCGCGCCCCTCTGAGCCACTAGCAAGCGATTCACAAATCCAGGCGGTCGAGGAAGTAGGGCAGTTGTTGCTTCCACCAGGGCCAGTCGTGGTTCACGTCGTGGCCCCAGTAGTCGAACCAGGCCGGGACGTTCAGTTCGGCCAGAATATGCTCCAGGGCGCGGGTCTCGTCTACGTGCATCTCCTCCCAGGCCCCCTGCCCCACGCAGATGATGATGTCGCTCTCGCGGTATTGATCCAGGTACCAGGGGTCTTCAAGATTGGGCAGGTAGAGCAAGGGGAAGTTGTAGTAGATGTGCTCGTCGCGGTAATCGCCCACGAAGTACTCCGGGCCATACAGTCCGCTCATCGCAATCACCGTGTCGAAGAGGTCGGGATGGCGGAAGAAGAAGTTGGCGGCATGATACGCGCCCATACTGCTGCCGGTGGTGAGGATTTTCTGCTGAGTGCCGGTGTGCTCGCGGATGAAGGGCACGACTTCGCGCGTGATATAGCGGTCGTAAAGCTCGTGTCGCCACGCCCGGTCGCCGGGCCACATCCAACGCGCCAGCCAAGACTCCTCATCGACGCTATCGACGGTATACCAGCGCACTTTGCCGGCGTTGATAAAGTAGCTGACGGCATCAATCAGGCCAAAGTCCTCCGCTTCGTAGAAGCGTCCTCCGGCACACGGGAAGTCGATGACGGGCTTCCCGGCATGACCGTAGACCTTGAATTCCATATCGCGTCCGAGGTGCTGACTCCACCACTTGTGATATTCGATGTGCATAATAGACTCCTTTGCGAAGGGCAAATAGCAAACTTTCAGACGGCCAGGATGTACGCGATGGCCTGCCGGACTTCGTCCAGTTTGGGGGAGCGCACCAGATAGGCGTAATCTCCCATTGCGCGCGCGAACACGGGATTGGTCGGTTCGTGATGCACGAGTATCGGGCCGTATGTCTGGATAATATCATAATGTGAGCGTTTGTGTGGACGATGCCGCTTGCGTCCCACAAAGGCGCAGTGGTAGGGGCGGGTGTATTCGGAGGAGAAGGCGTTGAACGCGACGACGTTGGCCCATTCCTGATAGAGATTGATATCGTTGGCGAAGTTGAACACGTCCATCATCACGCCACCCGGCGGGCGCATATTCGCCTCGATGATGATCCAGCGATCCCCCACGCGGAAGAACTCGACGTGGAAGAACCGCCCGCGCAAGTCGAAGGCGCGCACCACGCGCATCCCGGCTTGCACCAGGCCCGGCGGGAGTTCCCGGAACGAGCAGGCGTACACGTCCAGGTCATAGTTGACCACGTCCATAATCCCCGGCTCGTAGAAATGCCCGGTGGAGAAGACCACCCGGCCATGCTGATCGACCAGGCCATCGAAGGATTGCAGTTGCCCGGTGATGAAGGCTTCCATCAGGTAATCGACCGAGGGCTTCTGCGCGAAGAAGCGCGCCAACGCCGCGTCGTCGTCGATCTTGTAGGTGGCGGTCGCGCCCACGCCGATGTCGGGCTTGGCGATGACGGGATAGCCGATCTCGGCGATCAGCGCGTCGGCGTCCTCGCGCGTGGCGACCAACCGCCCCGGCGCGACGTCCACATCGGCAGCAATAAACTGCCGCTTCATCGCCGATTTGCGCTTGACGGCCTGCGCATCCGCCTGCTTCGGCCCAGGGATGTTGAAATCCGTGCGCAACCGGGCATCCGTTTCCAGCCAATGCTCGTTGTGCGACTCCAGCCAATCGATGCGCCCGTGTCGGTGGACAAAGTACGCGCACGCGCGCATTACCTGGTCATAGTGATGCAGATTGCTGACCTGATAGTACTCCGTCAACGCCTCGCGCAGCTCCGGGCGGAGCGTGGCAAAAGGCGCGTCGCCGATGCCGAAGGCGTTGACGCCGGTATGCGCCAGGCCCACCGCGAACTGGTAGTAGTTCGGCGGAAAATGCGGGGATAACAGTACCACGTTCATCGCAGACCCTCTTATTCCGCCAACGCCAGCATCTCGTCGATGATGCCCCGCAACTCGGCCAAGTCGGGCGACCGCACCAGATAGCCATATTCGCCGATGGCCGGCGCGAGCACGGGATCGATGGGCGCGTGATAGGCCAAATACGCATCATACTGCGCCAGGATGTCCGCGTGCGAGAGCGTGTGGGGGCGATGATGCTTGCGTCCCACGTAAGCGCAATGATACGGGCGGGTATACTTCGCCAAGAAACGGTTCGAAGTCACGACGTTGGCCCACTCCTGATATAGATCGGTGTCGTTGGCATAGTTGAACATATCCATTGTCAGGCCACCGGGCGGGCGCATATTGACCTCCAGCGCTATCCAGCGACCTTCTTCTTTCTGGAAGAACTCAATGTGGAAGAAGCGCTCGCGCAGATTGAAAGCCTCCACCGCCTTGCGCCCCACCTCTTCCAGGCCCGGCGGGAATGTCCGCAGCGAGTAATAGAACATATCCAGCGCCTCGTTCACCGTCTCCATAATGCCCTGGCTGAAGAAGTGGCTCGTGCAGAAGACAATGTTGCCCTCCTTATCGGTCAAGCCATCGAAGGAGTACAGCGCGCCGGAGACAAAGGCTTCCATAATGTAGTCGATGCCGGGTTTGTCCTCAAAGAAACGCTGCAACGCCGCGTCATCGTGAATCTTGTAGGTGGCCGCGGCCCCCACCCCGATATCGGGCTTGGCGACGACGGGATAACCCACCGCGTCGATGAAGGCGCGCGCGCTGGCGAGGTCGCGCACTACCTGGCCCGGGGCCACCTCGATGCCGGCCTGCTCGAAGATGCGCTTCATCTTCGACTTGCGCTTAACCCACTCGATGGCGTTGGACTTCGGCCCGGTCACGTTGAAGTCGGTGCGCAAGGCCGCGTCGGTCATCAGCCAATACTCGTTGTGCGACTCGATCCGGTCGAGTTTGCCGTACTGATGCGTGAAGTAGCCGCACGCGCGAATCAGTTGGTCGTAATGGTGCAGGTCGGCGACGTGGTAGTATTCCTGTAGCGCGTCCTTCAACTCCGGCGCGAGTTCGTCGTAGGGCATATCGCCCAATCCCAACACAGTGGCCCCATTTCTGCGCAGGGCCGCCGCAAACTGATAGTAGTTAGGGGGAAAATACGGGGATAATAGCAAAATGTTCATGGATATACTCCTGATTTGCAATAAATAGTGGTTAGAGATCTATGGGCAAGCTCCAAGCTCCCGTTCCCGGGGGCGACTAAACAACTTATCTAGGTCGGATTGGCAATCCGACTTACATCATCATCAGGGTAAAAAAACCTTTCCTAACAAAATAAGGGGAGGGGGTAGCCCCCTCCCTCCGGTTCATCGTATGCAGACGCCGCTCCCTCTTGCATCTTACGCATCTCCATCCAGCAGCGACATCCGCCGTTCCTACGCCCGTCCCGCGCTGCGGAAAATCTCGATCTTGCGCTCGACCACGTCTTGCATCGCGGCGATACACGGTTTGAAGACCTTACGCGGGTCGATCTGGTCGGGGTTTTCTTCCGTAAACTTCTGCATCGTGCGGATGAAGGCGTTGCGGATTTCGGTATCGATGTTGATCTTGCAGATGCCGCGCTTCACAGCCTCGGTGATCTGATGATCGGGGATGCCCGACGCGCCGTGGAGCACCAGCGGCACGTCCACCTTGCTGCGGATCTCATCCAGCCGCTCGAAGTCCAGCTTCGGCTCGCCCTTGTAGAAGCCGTGCGCGTTGCCGATAGCGACCGCCAGGAAATCGAAGCCCGCGTCCGCCACGAAGCGCACGCACTCATCGGGATCGCTCATCGTGGCCTCGCGCTCACTCACCACGACGTGCTCCTCCGCCCCGCCAATCTTGCCGATTTCGGCTTCCACCGGGATGCCGATAGCGTGGCACGCCTCCACGACCTTGCGCACCTCGGCCACGTTGCCGTCATAAGGCAGCTTGGACGCATCGCGCATAATGGAGGTGAAACCCTGGCGCAGCGAGAGCATCACCGTCTCGAAATCCGGCCCGTGATCCAGGTGGATAGCGACGGGCACACTCGCCAACTTCGCGGCCTTTGCCACAATCATCGGGAGGAAATCGGGGCCGGCGTACTTCAGCGCGCCGGCAGAAATCTGCACCAGGACGGGCGCTTGCTTGGCTTCTGCCGCCTGAATGATGGCGTGGGTGATTTCCAGGTTGTTGGTGTTAAACGCGCCAACCGCGTAGCTGTTCTTTTGAGCATCCAGCAATAACTCTTTACTTGTGACTAGCATAATCCCTCCTGTGGGTGAATGAGCAATAAATGACAGGGTGACGTGGCCCCATCTGGTTATCTGATTATTGGATTTTTCGTGGAAATGTCAACTGAGACCACCCCTAATCATCTCAATGGAGTGGCCGCGGTATTAATCGCCACCATACTCGCTTTGCAGGATTTCTTCAATCTGCGATTCCAGCACCGGTATCTCGGATGTAGCGATATGCCACACGATGTCCAGGTTGACTCCAAAGTAATGGTGAATCAGCCGGTCTCGGACCCCGGCCATGCCTGTCCACGGCGACTGAGGATACTTTTTGCGTAGTCCGATTGAAAGATTCTTGGTTGCCTCTCCGATGATTTCCAAATTACGAATGACCGCATCCTGGGTCTTGATGTCCGTCAGAAAGCTCTTATATGTCAGCGACTTTGTGTAGAGGCTTATTCTTCTCACAGCCTCTTGGATATCCTTTAGGCAATCACGATCTTTTCGTTTAGACATAGACCGTACTTCCCTCAATACTTTCCGCAATCTCGCGGATTCTAATCCCTTGAATACCGGCGGGCGTCAGCACATCGACCCGCCGGCCCAAGATCGCTTCGAGGTATTCGGCGAATTCTACAAAGCGGAACCCGATGGGCCGCTCGAACTCTGCGACAATATCTACGTCGCTGGTCTCCGTGTGTACGCCCTGGGCATACGATCCAAATAGACCCAGGCGCTTCACGCCATATTCTGAGGCCAGGTAGGGATAGTGCTCTCGTAAGATTCTGGTGACGTCTTCCCTCGTTATCATCCATCCCCCTATTCGTATCGATTGAATCGCCACACGCCCAGTGCGGTGAATGCCGTCGCGAAGAGCAGCAGCGCGCCGATGGCGGGCAGCACGTCGCGCAGGCCGGCCCCGCGCACCAGGAGGTCGGTGTAGGCGCGCATCGCCCACGTCGAGGGCAGAATTTGCACGATCTGCCGGTAGAGCGGCGGCGTGATTTCCAGGGGATACCACGCCCCGCCGAGCGCGGCCAGCCCCATCGCCAGCCCCACAACGACGCTGCTGGCCTGCTCTGCCGTGCGCACTACGGTCGCCACGAGCATCCCCAGGCCCACCGTCGCCAGCGCGAAGGCCAGGGAGACGGCGGCCAACGCCAGCGCGTCCTGTCCCCAGTTGACGCCGAAGAGCCACGCGCCCCCGGCGAAGAGGAGCGTCATCTGCACCGCGCCCAGGGTCAGCCGCGCCAGCAGCTTGCCGCCCAACACGGTGGCGCGATGGGCCGGCATCACCAGCAGGCGGCGCAGCGTCCCGCCCCGGCGCTCGTTGACGATGACCTCGGCGGCGCCTAGCAGCGTAATCTGCACCCAGGTCACGACCTGGCCCGCCGACGCCTGCTCTGCGGAGGTCGGGAGGTCGCGGGGCGTCTCCACCGCCGCGTCCCCGGCCCAGCGCAGTTCCGGCACGGTGTTAGGCTGCTGCGAGGCGGCCAGGGTATCTTCAAAGACGCCATCGAAGAACGCCCGCGCTTCGGCGTTGGTGGCGGCCAGCCCGGACTCGCGGGCCTGCGTCGCGCCCATCTCGGCGACCAGGGCCGCGCCGCCCAACCGGCTGATGGCGGCCTGCACGTACTGCTCCACCGCCTGGCTCCGGCTCGTCGTGGGGAGCGTGTGCAGTGTGACCGTCACCGCCTCGCCGGCCAGCAGGCGCGCGGAGAAGTCGGCGGGGACTTCGAGGCCGAAGACGTCCTCCGGTAGCGTCTCCACGCGCTGCGGCAGCAGATTGGAGGTGCTTAGAGACTCGAACAGGTTCTCCACCAGCGGCCCATCATCCGCGCTGACCACGTAAAGACGCGCGCGAATATCTGGCGGCTCGTCATTGCCGCCATCCATCATCCCCCCAAGCCCCAAGCCCACCGCCGCCGTGAAGAGCAGCGGCAGCACGAGGAAGAACAGCAGGGACAGGGGATAGGCGAACTCTACTAAAAACTCGTTGCGAATCATAGCCAACAGTTTGCGAATCATTAGTCCCCTTCCTCAGTTGAATTGGCGGCGGAAGCCGACGGCCGCGATAGCGTAATAGATGACGGTCAACAGCAGCAATCCGCCCAACCAGGGGAGGATGTCTACCAGCGTTCTGCCCGATTGCAGGCGGGCGAACATTTCGATGCCCCAGGCGTTGGGCGTGGCAAGGCTGACGGTGCGCACCCAGGCGGGCAGGTTCATCCGGGGGAAGAATGTGCCGGACACCGCCGCCGCTACGAGGGTCACGGCGGTGCCGATGGCCCCGGCTTGCGTCGTCGTCTTGGCCCAGGCGGAAATCAGCGCGCCCACGCCGGTCGCAGCCAGCACCAGGCCGAGCAGCGCGGCGATGACGCCCACCGGTTCGCCCCAGTACGCGCCGATGAGGCTGGTCGCGCCCCAGAGCACGCCCACTTGCAGCAGCCCCGCCAGCACGATGCCCGCCATCTTGCCGAGCAGGATAGTCAAGCTGTGCGTCGGCATGATGAGCAGGCGCGGCAATGTGCCCATCTGCCGCTCCGCCAGCAGCGTGCGCCCGCCAGAGGTCACGGCGAACATCAGGAAGAGGACGGCCATGCTCGCGGCGGAATAGTCCAGCCAGTTGAAACCCCGTCCCGAAGGGGAGACGATAGCCAACTTGACCGGCAAGTCGCGGAGACCGCTTTCGCCCATTCCCCCGCCGAGGTCGCCCCCCATGGCCCCTTGCGCCTCTTGACCTTGCGCTATCAGCGCCTCGGCCATGCGGGAGATGATGGCGCTGGTGCCGGCCAGTGTCATATTCATCTGTTCCAGGATTTGGGTGGTGACGCCGAGCACCACCGATGAGCTGATGGGCCAATCGGTGCTGGCGTAGACCTCGACAATGGCGGGGTCGGTGTCGATCTCCTGCGCCTGCATAAAGAGCTGGCCGATCATCTGTTGCTGCTCCGGCGAGAGGGCGGCGGAATCCGCCTCGGTCATTGTCAGCAAATCCAGCCCCATCTGCTCTTCGACGAGGGCCGCCAGGGGGAGGGCGCGGTGGCTGAAATCCGCCGGGATGATGACCAGCGCGGCCACCTGATTGGCTTCGACGCGGGCGCGGGCTGCCGCCTCGTCGGTCACGACCTCCACCGCCAGCAAGTCCGCCAGCCTATCCGACGTGAAAATCTCGGCGATCTCCTCGGCGAAGGGGGATGGGTCGTGGTTGAGCACCAGCGTGGGGATGTCGCTCAGACCCACGTCGCCCCCGGTGCCGAAGGCAGCGGCAATCGCCAGGGTAAGCACCACCGGCGTGACGAGCATCGTGACCATTGCGCCCCGGTCGCGGAAGGTGACGATGATTTCCTTGAGCGCGAGAACTAAGAATTTGCGCATAATGTTGGTCTCCTCAACAAATTAACAAATGGCAAATGGCAAATGGCAAATGGCAATCGGTCTAGTCCCGCAGGGCGCGGCCGGTGAGATGCAGGAAGACGGCTTCGAGGTTCGGCTCTTGAATCTCTATGGTGCGGATGCTCAAGTCCAGATCGGCGGCGCGCGCCAGGACGCGGGGCAGGGCCTCTTCGGCGGAATCGACGTTGATCACGACGTCGCCATTGCGGGCGCTGGCCTGGTGGATGCCCGCCAGATCGGTCACGGCCTGGGCCAGTCGTTCGCCGCCCGCCTCTTGATACAGGCGTAGCGTCAGCGTCTCCTTCTGGCCGACCAGCTCTGTCAGCTCGGCCAACGTGCCCACAGCGATCAGCTTGCCGTGGTCGATGATGCCGATGCGATGGCTCAACTCCTGGGCCTCTTCCATATAGTGGGTCGTGTACAACACGCTCACGCCTTCCCGGTTCATCTTTTTGACCCAATCCAGGATGTAGCGGCGGCTTTGCGGGTCGATGGCGACCGTCGGCTCGTCCAGCATCACCAGCGGCGGATTGCCAAGCAGGCCAATCGCCAGATTGAGGCGGCGCTTCATCCCGCCGGAGAACGTTTTCACGCGGTCTGTGGCCCGGTCGGTCAGCTCCATCAGCGCGAGCTTCTCTTCAATCTCGCGCTGCAAGTCGGGGCCGTGCCGCCCCTGCATCTCGCCCCAGAAGCGCAGATTCTCGCGCGCGCTCAGGTCTTCGTAGACGGCCAACTCCTGGGGCACCACGCCGATACTGCGACGCACCTCCATCGGCTGCCGGGTAACGGCGTACCCGTTGACCACGGCCTCGCCAGAGGTGGGCTTGAGCAGCGAGCTTAACATCGCCAGCGTGGTCGTTTTCCCCGCGCCGTTTGGCCCCAACAGGCTGAAAATCTCGCCTGCTTGCACCTCAAACGAGACGTTGTCCACGGCTTTGACGCCGCCCGGCGTGTACTGTTTCGTCAGATTGGTCACTTCGACTAAAGGCATACATCCTCCCGTATAAAAAGTGCTATGAGTATGATTGGCTCTCCTGAAAAAAGTCCAAAAATCCGATTTTCCCACACGCGACCTACTAAATATATAAAATTCGCACGCGGAAAATCTACATCTCGTATCAAGTTTCTAAAAAATCGGATTTTTTAGGGTTCTTTCAGTAGAGTCATG
>SLSP01000383.1 GCA_007130345.1 Thermoflexales bacterium | reverse complement strand
GTCGTCCTCGATTCCCGGCAGGTCAAGACCGGGCCGGTGGGCGTCACGCGGATGGGCGAGAAGCTCGTCTTCTGGCGCGATGCCCAGGGCCAGGTGCATTGTCTGCGCGACTGGTGCGTGCATCGCGGCGCGGCCCTGAGCAAAGGCGACGTCGTCCACGGGCATCTGCAATGCCCCTTCCACGGCTTCGAGTACGATGGCTCTGGGCGCGTGGTCGTCATCCCGGCTAATGGCCGCGCCACGCCCGTGCCGGAGCGTTTTGTCGGACACGGCTATCCCACCCACGAGGCGCACGGCTTCATCTGGATTTGGTGGGGCGACGCGCCGCCGGCTGACCTGCGTCCCCCGCGCTTTTTCTCCAACATCGACGCGAGCTTTTCCTACGGGTGGGCCTACGATCCCTGGGACGCGCACTACTCCCGCGTCATCGAGAACCAACTCGACGTGGTTCATCTGCCCTTCGTGCATTACAACACCATCGGACGCGGCAACCGCACGCTGGTAGATGGCCCGCTCGTCCGCTGGGATGGCGATGACAGCTTCTACGTCTACGTTTTCAATCGCGTGGATGACGGCACGCCCCCGCGCAAACCCGCCGACTTGCCCGATCCGCAAGGCGAATTTCACCTGCAATTCATCTTCCCCAACCTGTGGCAGAATTACATCTCTGACCGCACGCGCGTGTTGGCGGCCTTCATTCCGGTGGATGCCATGCACACCATCATGGCCTTGCGCTTCTACCAGAAATTCCTCACGCTGCCTCTCCTGCGCGAGTTGGTCAACGCGCTCTCCATGCCGATGAATCTGTACATCGCGCATCAGGATCGGCGGATTGTGACCACCCAGGAGCCTAAACCGAGCTGCCTCCAATCGGACGAGAACCTGATCCAGGGCGACCGGCCCATCGTGGCCTATCGTCAGCGCCGCCAGGAACTCCTCAATGCTACGCGGAGCGCGCCAGCCCCGGCTGGTCTGAACCCCAAGCGTTTGTGACCTTGGGATGCCCCTTTGTGCCCTGATTCTGTCCTGAAGGTTTTTTGCCATTTACCATTTTCGAAGGAGCTGTTGGCTTATGACCTTGCTGCTGCAAAGTCCTTCCTTTGAGCTTCGTTGGGAATCGCAACGTGGCGTCTATCACTTGCACAGCCCCGGGCGCGCGCTTCAGAGCGTCGCGGGCGTCGAAGTGATACGGCAGGGGCACCCTCATACCATCAGCACCGACGATCTGCACCAGGCCCATATAACGCAGAACGCGCTCCGAGACGCGCACGGTCAGGCGGATGAGCTTGAAGTTCACTACCAGGAACGTCAGGGCCTTGCCTTGCGCTTCCGGGTTCGGCTATACTCTGGTCGTCCCTTCGCGCTCTTCCAGGTCTCCGCGACCAATGTAGGCCCAGAAACCGTCAAGGTGCGGCGCTTCTTTATCCGCACTGTGCCCGAAGGCTTCCAGGCCATTGAGTCGCCGGTGGGTTTCTATGCCAACGGCTGGCAATCCTGGTCTCCGGCGGGGTTCCTGGCCGCCTCACAGCGCGGATTTCCTCCGCCGATACCCTGGGCGCAGCGTCCGATGGTTTGCAACGCGCGCACGCCCCGCGCCCGGCGCGCGGGATGCTTCTGGAGCGAAACCGTCGGCGCGGTCGTGACGCCGCGTGAGGCCCTCGTGGGAGGGGGCGCGTCGCTAGGAGAGGCCTTCGTGCAGATGCGGGCCGATGTGCGTCCCGGCCATCAGGCGGTGATGCTGCAATCCCAGGCCGATGATGTCCCCCTGGAGCCTGGCGCTGCCCGCAATTCGGAATGGTTTTACCTGGAATGGGTGCCGTTGCCCAACGCCGATCCGCTGGCCCAATACGCGCACGCGGTGGCCCGGCAGATGGAAGTCGGAACGGTGCGCCCGGTGCCGCCTGGCTGGTCTTCGTGGTACTTCTACTGGAACAAGGTCGGTGAGGATGATATGATGGAGAACCTGGCGAACGCGGCTCTGCTCGCCGATACTCTCCCGCTCCAGGTGATTCAGTTGGACGAGGGTTATCAGGTAGCGTGGGGCGATTGGGAAGAACACAACGCGCGCTTCCCCCACGATCTGAAATGGCTCGCGGAGCGTATTCGAGGTTCAGAATTCATCCCCGGACTCTGGCTTGGCCCTTTGACGGCGCATCCCAAGTCGAAATTGGCGACGGAGCATCCCGATTGGCTCCTGCGCGACGCGCGCGGGCGACCAGTCTCTCCCGGCTTGATCTCCGACGCGAGATCGCGCGCGCTGGACCCTACCCATCCCGGTGTCGAAGACTACGTGCGGCACCTGATAACCACAGCGGTTCAGGAATGGGGATACGAGTATCTCAAGCTGGACTTTATGTACGCGGGCGCGTTGCCGGGACAGCGCTATCAGCCGCATTTGACCAGAGCGCAGGCATTGCGGAACGCCTTTCGCATCATCCGGGAAGCCGCCGGTGAGAGCACCTACCTGGTAGGGTGCGGCGCGCCCCTCGGCCCGGCTATCGGCCTGGTGGATGCTATGCGCATCGGGCCGGACACCGCGCCTGAATGGCTGCCGCAATATCACGGCGTCTCCTTGCCCTTCAAAAATAATGCTTCGATGCCGAGTTTACGCAACAGTCTGTGCAATGTGGCGACGCGCGCCTGGATGCACAACCGCTGGTGGATCAATGACCCTGACGTTATGATGATGCGGGACACGCACACCCATCTCTCGCAAGATGAGGTTTTAGCCCAGATCACCCTCATCGGCCTCTCCACCGGGATGTTCGCCTTCTCCGATCCCCTGGCATCCGTTCCCCAGGAGCGCAGAGAGATGGCCGCGAAACTCTTCCCCCCCTTACTCGAAGGGATGGACGTGATCAATCTTCTGGAACAGTCGATGCCGGATGAGGTCATAGTGCCAGTCGCGCGTCCCTGGGGGCGCTGGCGACTCGTCGGCCTCTTCAATTGGAGCCACGAACCTATCGAGCGAACGCTGCCCTCGGCCCTGTCTATGGATGCGCGGCAGACCTACCACATCGTCGATTTTTGGGAGCGGCGGCACTTCTTGCTGGAAGCGGGCGGAGCGGATCCTGTGCTGCACATTCCACCTCACGGCGTGGCGTTGCTAGGGCTACGGCTTGTCAAGCCGCCGCCGCAACTGGTGGCAACGACCTTCCACGTCTCACAAGGGGGCGAACTCACCGCGTGGGAGACACAAGCCGATGCTGTAACCCTCTCGCTGAAGCTAGACCGGCTGGCCTATGGCGAGGTGTGGTTGGCCTTGCCGTCACGCCCGCAGCGCATCACCCTCAACGACGAGCCGCTTGCCGACAGCGCTGTGCGGGCAGTATCGCCGGGAATTTGGGCGGTGGCCTTTCACGTCAACCACACCGCTGCCTTGCAAGTCTCTTGGGCCGCGCCGGATGATGTGGTAAATACTTGAGGTCCTAGCCATTTGCCATTCGGAGGTTGTCTATGCCCACCATCATCCCCTATACCCTGGATCGGCACGCCGAAGTCCTCGCGCTGATGGAGGCCACGCCCGGCCTCGCCGTCCGCGAGGCGGACTCGCGGGAGGCCACTGCGCGCTATCTGGAGCGCAATCCCGGCCTGAGCTTTCTCGTCGAGGCGGAGGGGCGCATCGTCGGCTGCGCGATGAGCGGCCACGACGGACGGCGCGGCTACCTGCAACACGTCGTCGTCGCGCCGGAGTATCGCGGGCAAGGCCTCGCGCACGCCCTCATCACCCGCTGCCTGGACGGTCTGGAAGCGCAAGGGATTCTCAAAGTGCATCTCGACGTGTTCGCCGACAACGACCTGGCAAACCGTTATTGGACGCGGCGCGGCTGGCAACGCCGCGATGATCTTATCCGCTACTCGCTGATTCGCGGCGAGAATGAGAATGTGTGAGAATTTGATGGGGAATCCTCTATGAAAAACCTGCTATTGTTACTCTGTCTTATGGCTTTGCTAGGCTGCGCCGCGCCCGCTACCCCGGAACCAACGTCGCCGTT
>SLSP01000564.1 GCA_007130345.1 Thermoflexales bacterium | reverse complement strand
TCCGTCCAGTGGGCGAATCGCGCGTGCCCTTCCTCCACACGCGCGGCGGTCAGCGCGACGCCGTGGGTGACTATCTACGCGAGCACCTCTCCGACGCCTTCACCTGGCTGGCGCAAGATGAATTCCTCGCCAGCGGACTGCTCGGCCCTGGCACGCCGCATCCCGAAATCGCGCACCGCCTCGGCGACTACATCGGCCTAAGCCACGAGAAGCGCTTCATCGCCAAAGACGCGGAGGGGGCCAAGAAACCCATCGGGCGGCACGGCGGGATGCACCCCAGTGAGATGCTCGTCCCGCTGATGGCGGTGCGGCTGGATGGGTGAGGCGAACGCGCCCTCTCAGCCGTTGACGGACTTTGCGGACGGCGGTGCTCCCGTGTGACGCGGCAGGGTCACGCGGAAGGTCGAGCCTTCGCCGAGCACGCTTTCCACGTCAACGGTGCCGCCGTGCGCCCTCACGATCTCGTTGACCAACGCCAGCCCCAATCCCGTGCCCCCGTAGCGCCGCTTCATGCTGCCATCCACTTGATAGAAGCGCTCGAAGATGTGGGGTAACTTGTCTTCGGGGATGCCGATGCCGGTGTCGGCCACTTCGAGGATCACCGATTCGCCCGCGACCCACAGCCGCGCGGTGATGGTGCCGCCTTCAGGTGTGAATTTGAGCGCGTTGCCGATCAGATTATCCAGCACGCGCCGGAATTTGACCATATCGCCATAGATAAGCGCGGGGCCGGGCGATATTTCGGCGCGGAGCCTAACTTCGACCTGATCGGCACTGGCCCCAAAGTCCGTCACCACCATCTGGGTCATTTCCACCAGATCGAACGGTTCGCGGTGAATCTTCTCCGTCTCCGTCTCCAAAATCGCCGTGAGATCCTCCACCATCTTGGAGAGCATCTTGGAACGGCGGGTGATGATTTCAATGGGAGCTTGCTGCGTGTCCGTCAATGCCCCCATCTCTCCAGCTTCCAACAACTCCGCATATCCCCGAATGATAGCCAGCGGCATACGCAATTCGTGAGACACGTTCTGGATAAACTCACTCTTGAGCTTGTCCAACTCTTCCAGACGGGCCAGGGCCGCCGCCAGGGCCGCCGCGCGCTGCTGCGCCTGCGCGAAGAGGCGCGCGTTCTGGATGGTGATGCCCGTCTGCCGCCCGATGGACTCCACCAGCGGCACATCGTGGCTGGCGAAGCGCGTCTCCGGCTTCAGGCCGAAAAGCTCCAGCGCGCCGATGGTCTCGCCGCCGACGGTGATGGGCACGCCGATGACACCGCGCACCCCCGCCGCGACCAGCGCGGGGAGCGCGTTGGGATGGGCGGAATAATCGGAGAGGAGCAGGGCCTCGCCGCGCTCGATGATGCGGCGGGTGGGGCTAGGGCCTTTGGGGATGGTCTGCTGCGCGATGTGCCCCGGCATACTGAAGACGTAGGGCCACGCTTCGGCGGTCTCGTTCTCAGATACAAGCGTCAGCATCGCGGCGTCGGCGGCCACCAATTCGGCGGCCAGACGCACCACGTTGGGCAGGATTTCGTCAAGATCAAGGGTGCTGGTGATGATGCGCGTGATCTCGTCGAGGCGCTGCTCGCGGGCCAGGGCCTCGGCCGTCGCGGAGAAGAGGCGGGCCTTTTCGATGGCCGTAGCCAGTTGGCTGGCAAAAGTCACCAGCAGCCGCTCATCATCGGCGTCGAAGGCGTGGGGCGCGTGGTTCTGCGCGCTCACCACACCAATGATCTGCTCTCCCACCCGAAGCGGCACGCACAACTCGGCCCGCGCCCCCGATTCTGGCTCGCGTACATCTTCGGCTGGCTCGATACTGTCAACGCGGGTCGCTTCGCCCTGGAGCGCGACCCGGCCCATGATGCCTTCACCGAGGGGGATGACGCGAGAACGAAGCGCGGGGTCAAGCCCCTGGTATGAGGGGTGGTAGCGGAGCACGCCCTGGGCGTTATCCAGAAGCAACACGCCGAAATTGTCGGGGTAGAAGGCCGCGCCGATCAGTTCGGTGGCACGGGCGATGAGGGCGTCCTCGTCAGTGGCTTCCGCGCCGGCCATCGCCACCGCGCGCAAGACCGAAAGCTCCTGAACCTGCCGCTGCGTAGCCTCGAAAAGCTCCGCGTTGCGGATGGCGATGGCGGCCTGATCGGCCAACAGCTCCAGCGCGCGCTGCTCGTTCGCATCAAAACAGTGCGGTTGGTCAAAAGTCACGTCCATCACGCCGATAATGTCCTCGCCGACGCGCAGCGGGAATCCGGCCACGGCGCCGTCCCAATCGGTATCGGCGAAGAGCGGGTGCTCCTGAACCCGGGAGACGACGAGGGCAACGCCCCCACGCGCCACGGCGTAGGTCAGCCCGTCCTCGCGCGGCGGGGCATCGTACCGCCGCTGCGGTTCTTCGGACCAGCGGGCCGCGCCAAAGCTCAGGCGATCATTCTTGTAGAGGAAGATATACGTGTTATCGGCACCGGCCAGGTTCAGAGCGTATTCCAGAATCACATGCAGCACCGCGTCGAGTTCGAGTTGCGAAGTCACATGCAGACTGGCCTGGCGCACGGCCTCCAACTCGGCGGAGCGTTCCTGCTCGGCCCGGAAGAGGCGCGCATTGTCCAGCGCGACGGCGGCGTGCGCGGCCAACATCTCCAGCAGGCGGATGTCCCGGCTATTGTGGGCACGCGGGCGATAGCTCTGCGCCGAGAGCATCCCGAAAACCTGGTCGCCCAGTTGCAAAGGCACGGCCAGCACCGAGCGCACTTCTTCAGGATCGCCATAATGGACGACGTCAATGGTCAGTTTCTGGGCGATGTCTTCCATCAGCACCGGTTCGCCGTGTTCGATAATATGGCCGCTGAGACCGGTGCCCAGGGAGAGGCTTTGCGGCGGCTGATGCCCGCTCTTATCCACAAGATAGACCAAATCGATCTGCTCGCGGGCCGCGTTGAGCAGGGCAATGACGAACGCCTCGCTCGGCATAATGCGCGAGGTGGCCGCGTGGATCGCGTTATAGATGCGATCTGGCTCCATCCCCGCGCTGATGATCTCCTGACTAGCCCAGTGGAGGGCGGAGAGACGCTCCGCCAATTCCAGGGCCTCGTGGTACAGGCGCGCGTTTTCCAGCGCCACAGCCACCTGACTGGCAAGGGATTCCAGGAAGCGGCGATGGTTCGCGTTGAAGGCGCGCGGTTGCGCCGCTTGCACCGAAAGCGCGCCGACGACGCGGTCGCGGGCCAGCAGCGGGACGCCGAGCCAACTGCGCGTCTTGCCCACATAGCGCGGCTGCACCGGCACCGGGTCGGTCTGCAAATCGTCGATGTGGAGCGTCTGCCGATGGCGCACGACCCATCCGCTCAACCCGCTCTTCTCCAACGGGATGCGCCCGTGCTGATTGGCCGGGATGGGGGTTTCGTCCTGCATCGCCATAGCGATGTTGAGGCTGTTGGTATCTTCGTGGTACAGGGCCGCGATGCAGAGGTCGGGGGCCAGCAATTGGTGAATCTGATCGTAGAGACGATACAGCAACATATTGGGGTCGAGCACGCTGCTGGTCGTCAATGCGATTTCGTAGAGGCCGGTGAGTTCTTGCGTCTGGTGCTGGAGCGCGTCGAAAAGGCGCGCGTTCTGCACCGCCACCGCCACCTGCGCCGCGAGGATTTCCAATAACGCGGCATCGTTATCGTCCAAACCGTAAAGACGGTCACTTTTGACGCTCAGGACGCCGATGACTTCATCCTTGACCCGTAAGGGCACGCCCAATTCGGAACGGACTTCGGGCAAGGTGGCACACGCGACGTAATCCGCGCTGGCGGTCACGTCGGGCACAAGGATCGTCTGCCCGGTGGCGGCGACTTTGCCAGCGATCCCCTCGCCCAGGGCCTGCGTCTGTCTGGCTGGCGCGGCATCGGTCGGATAGCCGCCATAGCTGGCCTGGAAAGCCAGGCGTTCCCCTTCGACTAGGGCGATTTCCACATTGTAGAGGTCAAGCGTCTCGGTGATGAGGCGGA
>SLSP01000211.1 GCA_007130345.1 Thermoflexales bacterium | reverse complement strand
TGCGCGGGCAAATCGAATCGCTCAACGCGGCCATCGCCGGGTCCCTGGCACTATACGAGGCGCTCCGCCAGCGCCAGAAATGAGGAGGCGTATGCTCTATATCTTCGATCTTGACAGCACGTTGGTCAAAATGTACACGTCGCAGCCCTTGCCCGGCACGATAACGCGCTTGATGGCGCTGGCCCGCGAGGGCCACGCCCTGGCTGTCGCCACCAACCAGTCGGGCGTGGCTTTCCGCGCGGAGACGCAGGATGCCACGTACCCCTCGGCCTCTGAGATGGGCCGGCACCTCGACGCCACCGCCGCCCACTATCCCCCGCTGCAATCCAGCCCGTGGTTCGTCGCCATCCACAGCGAGCACCTGGCACTGGACGCGGAGGCGTATGCCGCGCTGGCGGACGAACTACGCCACGCCAATCGCACCCTCGATGTGCGGGTGGGCACTGGCCCGGACTGGCGCAAGCCGCAGCCGGGGATGCTCCGCGCGGCCTGCGAGGCTCACGCCATCGCGCCAGCGGACGCGGTCTTTGTGGGGGATATGGAAACCGATCAGGCGGCGGCGGCAGCGGCGGGGATACGCTTCATCTACGCGGCGGAGTTCTTCGGCTTCGCGGCGGAAACGGAGACGGAATGACGCGGCTTCTCACAGGAGCAATAGCATCTGCCCCAGGGTACGGTGGGACTGGAAGCCCAGATCGCACAGCGCGTTGATCAAGTCCGGCTGATCAGCAACCCACGCCACCACCGGCCAGCAGTGGGTAAAGCGTCCAAGTCCCCGAAACGCTTGGGAAAGGGTCTCTTGCACGGCCTGGGGGCCGGCGGGAGGGCGGATCAGCAGGTCCCACAGGTGGAAGCGGTGGCGCAAGTCCGTCTTGACGCGCACGGCCAGATCGGGCGCAGCCTCTTCCCCTTGAAGCCAGGCGCGCTCGCGCTGTCCATCGAACCACAATTCCAGCTTGCGCTGGAATCCCCCGTATTCGTATAATCCGGGCCGTGATTCCAGCACCCAAACCTGCTTCTTGGTATAGACCGCGTCGGCCAGCCGGCTCCACGCCTCGGTGTGCCGGGGGCGCGATGTGTGCCAGGCGCGTTGGGGAGCGGGAACGTCCGGCCAGGGTAGTTGCTTCGGACGCACGAGGTGATGAAGTTGTCCTATGACCTCGAAGCCCATGCTCTCGTAGAGGTGGCAGGCGGCGGCATTATCCAGACGCACTTCCAACCCAATCCAGTGCGTGTCGTTGGTCTGCGCGGACTCCAGCGCGGCATCCATCAACGCGCGTCCCACGCCCCGGCCCTGGTAATCCGGGTGGACTACCACGTTGCCGATCATCTGCCCTTTGCGGTGCCGGGGATACGCCGGGCGCAGCGAAAGGTTGGCGAAGACTGTGCCCGCATCTTCCCATACAAAACCCTCCGGCACCGAACCTGGGCCAGAGAAGAACCGCCCCAAAATGCCTTTCCGGGCTACGGCGCGCATCTGTGTGAGCATCTTCCAGCCCTGGGGATCAAGCTCCTCCCCAAACCCCATCTCAATGAGGTTGACAATCGCCATCATATCCCGCGTCTGATCGACGGGGCGGACGCCGTCCGCTAATTTGGCGCGTGCCGATGACGCGGTCGTTTGCGCGGTGTTGGATTTGAGGATGGTTACAGTCCTTTGCGTTTCATTAAATTTAGCCACGCCTCGATTTTAATGCACGCGGGCAGCAAGTCAAGCGCTCGGTGTTCCTAAAGCGCACCAGGGCGACCTTGAGGTCGCCCTGGTGATTTTCGGGTGGGTTTGTTATTCTTCGATGGGGGGAAGGTCATCGGTTGTGAGCGTGAAAACCTCCCGTGTGCCGTTGACATCCACAGTGTAAGTTCCCACCGGCAACTCCTCGACATCCAGTGATACCGCTTCTTCGTAGGGGGTGAGGACTTGCGCGCAGACCTCGTCATCGGAACGGGTCATAGCGATCTCTACAAAGAAGACTTCCCCTTCGCGGCGCTGGGTGATGGGGCCGGCCTTAGTACACGCATCCGGCATCATCCCTTCAACGATGACGTTGACCTGCGCCGGGGTGGATTCCAGCAACAACACTTCGATAGACTCGACGGGGGCCAGCATTTCTCCGTTTGGAGGTGCGGCCGGCGGTGCCGGGGTCTGTGGCGCGCACGCGCTCAAGACCAACATCCCTACCAACATCCACGTTAGCCATAGACGGTTCTTCATTTCAATTCCCTCCTGTTGGGTAATTTTGTCAGCATCATCTTTTAGACGTAGGATAGGGAGAAAAAGTTCCATTTTCGGCGTCAAAAGTCAAACCTCAAGAGGGCTATGCGTGATTTGGATTTGCTTAAAGGAATCCAAAAGCAACATTTCTTTGAGTTATTCAGGTTGCCGGGGTTTTCATTGTGGAGCACTATAGCGCTTGACGTTATTAACATTTGACTTTATCCTGTAGCTATGCGCAGATATGCGCGGATAGAGAGACCGAAAAGTTAACCGCCGCCGAATGAATCCGACGGCTGATACTGTTCAAAAGGGCGAACCCAGGGCGTTTTAACGCCCTTTGGATGGCAGCCGATGGCTTTAACCGTCGGCTATGCTATGCCCTGAAGACATTCAAGTGTTGGAGTCCCGAATTGCAGATTGGTTCGCAACTCGATAATTTAACCCAAAGGAGTTTGTACCTATGAAACATCACGTCAAAGATTTGGAATTAGCCCCCTCTGGCCGCCTGCGCATGGAGTGGGCCGAGCGCGAGATGCCCGTCCTGCGGCAGCTTCAAGCGCGCCTGGAAGAGGAGCAGCCTTTCAAGGGCATCCGCATGTCCGCGTGTCTGCACGTCACCACCGAGACCGGCAATTTGGCCCGCGTGTTGGCTGCCGGTGGCGCGGATTTGGTGCTGGTCGCCAGCAATCCGCTGAGTACCCAGGACGACGTCGCCGCCGCGCTGGTCTCGTACTACGAGATCCCGGTCTACGCGGTCAAAGGCGAAGACAACGCGACGTACTACGAACACATCCACGCCGCGCTGGATCACAAGCCGCATCTGACGATGGACGACGGCGCCGACCTGGTCAGCATCCTGCACAAAGATCGCCGCGAAGCGCTCGGCAACATCATCGGCGGGACGGAGGAGACGACTACGGGCGTCATCCGCCTGCGGGCGATGGCGAAGGAGGGCGCGCTGGAATACCCCATCATCGCCGTGAACGACGCGCTGACCAAGCACCTGTTCGACAACCGCTACGGCACCGGGCAGTCCACGATGGACGGCGTGATCCGCGCGACCAACGTGCTGATCGCCGGGAAGACGGTCGTGGTCGCCGGATATGGCTGGTGCAGCCGGGGCATTGCGATGCGCGCGCAGGGAATGGGCGCCAACGTCATTGTTACCGAGGTGGATGCGCTCAAGGCGCTCGAAGCGGTGATGGACGGCTACCGCGTGATGCCGATGCTCGAAGCGGCCCCCATCGGCGACATCTTTATCACCGCCACCGGCGACATCAACGTGGTGGATCGCCATCACTTTGATGTGATGAAGGACAACGCCATCGTCTGTAACTCCGGCCACTTCAACGTGGAACTGAACCTCCTCGCGCTGGCCGAGATGGCGAAAGAGCCGCCGCGCCGCATCCGGCCCTTCGTGGAACAGTACCACCTACCCGATGGCCGCACCATCAACATCCTGGCTGATGGCCGCCTGGTGAACCTGGCCGCCGCCGAGGGCCATCCGAGCGCGGTGATGGATATGTCCTTCGCCAACCAAGCCCTCAGCGCCGAGTATATGCTCGCGCACGCCTCCGAATTGGAGAAGACGGTCTACTCCGTCCCCGAAGCCATTGACCAGGCCATCGCCCAGATCAAGCTGGAAGCGATGGGCGTCAAGATTGACGTGCTGACCGAGGAGCAGCAGCGCTACCTGGCCTCCTGGCAGGAAGGCACGTAGGCGCGACACGTTTTCCCACCACGCCCCGGCACATAGTCGAGGCGTGAGCACATTTTTCGCAATACCG
>SLSP01000408.1 GCA_007130345.1 Thermoflexales bacterium | reverse complement strand
GCAGGCCGATGTGGGCGACTTCGAGGCTGCTGCGACGCTGGTGCAAGCGGCCCGCGAGGCGCTTGGTGGGTTGCACATCCTGGTCAATAACGCGGGCATCACCCGCGACACCCTGTTGATGCGGATGCGCGAGGAGGATTGGGACGCGGTGTTGCGCACCAATCTCAAAGGCGCGTTCAACGTGTGCCAGGCCGCCGCGCGTCCGCTGATGCGGCAGCGGTGGGGCCGGATCATCAACATCAGTTCGGTCTCCGGGTTGATGGGCCAGGCCGGGCAGGTGAATTACGCGGCGTCTAAAGCGGGGCTGATCGGCTTGACCAAGAGTCTGGCGCGCGAGTTGGGGTCGCGTGGCATTACGGCGAACGTCGTGGCCCCAGGATTTGTCTCCACGGATATGACCGCCAAGTTAGATGATGCGCTGCAAGCGCGGATGCGCGAGTTGATCCCCCTGGGGCGCTTCGGGGAGGTCGCGGATGTGGCGCGTGTGGTAGCGTTTCTGGCATCCGAAGAATCAGCCTACATCACCGGGGCGGTGCTGCCCGTGGATGGCGGCCTGAGCATGTAGGGAGGCTAAGATGATGGAACAAGAGATGCAAGAGATCGAGGGGCGCGTCAGCGTGGAGCCGGAAGTGTTGGAGACTATTGCGCGGTTGACCGCGTTGAAAGTCCCCGGCGTTGTGCGCATCGCGGAGAAGGACGTGGATCGCTTTTTGGGGCTGACCGGGAATTCGGTGTTGGTGCTGGTTGAGGGTGGGCAGGTCAAGGTGGATTTGCACCTCATCGCCGGCCCCAATATCAGCCTGTTGCGCCTGGGCCAAGCCGTGCAATACGAAGTCACCCGCGCTATCCAGAAGATGATCGGGATGCCCGTGAAGGCCGTCAACGTCCATATTGAGGATGTGGTTTATCCCCCAATGGAGAACCAGCCTGAGTTCGCGGTTTAGTTGAGCGAGCTATGAAAGGTGAACGGCGTTTTTCGCGCCAGTTAGCGCTCCAATGCCTCTACGAAATTGATCTTGTCGATCATCCTGTCGGGGTGGTGCTGGAACACCGCTTTCAAGCGCATCAAGACACGATGACTTCGCGGGTGCGGGATTACTGCCGCGAGTTAGTTGTGGAGATTATCCGCCATCGAGATTTGCTGGATGAATACATTCAGCGCCACGCATCAGAATGGCCGTTGGATCAGGTCTCTATCATCGACCGCAATTTGTTGCGGATGGCCCTGTATGAATTTACCATCGGCCACGTACCGGTAAAAGTCGCTATTAACGAGGCAGTGGAATTGGCGAAAAACTATGGGGCGGACAGCGCGCCGCGCTTTGTGAATGGCGTGTTGGGCGCTCTGGTCTCCAAACAACAGGAGATCACGGCGGCTTTGTTGGCCGAAATTGATCGGGCGGAAGAACTTACCGAATAAAGTCTCTTCTGCAAACACAAAGCACAACACCTCGCATTTCGCGAGGTGTTGTGCTTTGTGTCAGACGCTTTTCCTACTGATAGGAGGAATTGCGTTGCTTTTTTTTCAAATTGCACTTGCTGGTAAGCCCGCGCCATAGTAGGATTCTAAAGGTGGGGGGAATCTCTCACCATCGAACCTCAAACCTAAAAAGGAGTCTCAGCGTTATGGATAAGATTCGAGTCGTCATTATGGGCGCTGCCGGGCGCGATTTCCATAATTTCAACGTATATTTCAGGGATAATGATCAGTATAATGTGGTGGCCTTTACTGCGACGCAGATCCCTAATATCGAAGGCCGCCGGTATCCGCCGGAATTAGCGGGGGAACTTTACCCGGAGGGCATTCCGATTTACGCCGAATCTGATCTACCAGAGATCATTGCGCAGCAGCATATCGAACAGGTGACTTTCGCCTATTCTGATGTGCCCCACGAGTACGTGATGCACAAAGTCGCGTTGGTGAATGCCTGCGGGGCCGACTTCCGGTTGTTGGGCACGCAAACCACGATGTTGAAGAGCGAAAAACCGGTGGTGGCGATTACGGCTGTCCGCACCGGGGCCGGCAAATCTCAGACCACGCGGGCCGTCTGCGACGAATTGCAGCAGATGGGCAAGAAGGTGGTTGTCATCCGCCATCCGATGCCTTATGGCAATTTGGTCGAGCAGCGGGTGCAACGCTTCGCCGAGTATGCCGATTTGGACAAGCACGACTGTACCATCGAGGAGCGCGAGGAGTACGAACCGCATCTGGATCGTGAGGTTGTGGTGTATGCCGGCATCGATTACGAGGCGATTTTGCGTGCGGCGGAGCAAGAGGCGGACGTGATTGTGTGGGATGGCGGGAACAACGATTTCCCCTTCTACACGCCCGATCTGTGGATTACGGTGGCGGATCCGCATCGCCCAGGCCACGAAGTCACTTATTACCCCGGCGAAACCAACCTGCGGGCCGCCGATGTGGTGGTCATCAACAAAATCGACACGGCGGATTACATGGGCGTGCGCAAGGTTTACCAAAGCCTCGCCGCCGTCAATCCCGGCGCGGTAGTGATTGAGGCAGCCTCGCCGTTGTTTGTGGATAATCCCGCCAACATTCGCGGCAAGCGCGTGCTGGTGGTGGAGGACGGCCCCACGCTGACTCACGGCGAGATGGCGTATGGGGCGGGCTTTGTCGCCGCGCAGCGCTTCGGGGCCGCCGAGATCATCGATCCGCGCCCTTACGTAGCGGAATCTATCAAGCAGACTTACGAAAAGTATCCCACCACCGGCCGGGTGTTGCCGGCGATGGGATACGGCCAGGAGCAGATGCGTGACTTAGAGGAGAGCATCAATAACACGCCCTGTGATCTGGTGGTGGTGGGCACGCCCATCGACCTCACCCGGATGCTGAACATCAAGCACCCGATGGATCGCGTGCGCTACGAGTTGCAGGTGATCGGGCGACCAACGTTGACCGAAGTGCTGAAGCGATTCCTCTAGCCGGGCCTGAGCTTACGCGACGGGGCAGTGAGATCACTGCCCCGTCTTGGCATGGTGGCGATTGAACGAGACTTTGCCGCTCACCCAGGGACTCTCGCGCAGGTAAAAGCGCCAGGGGATGCTCACAGCGCGGTCGTCGCCGCGCACGCCGATGCGCGGGCTGCGCGCCACACGGCTTTCCGCGATGGGCGGCGCGTCCTCGATCCAGAGGGGGGCGTCGTCCGCGCACACGTCCCGCGCGTTGAGCGTCAAGTCGATGGCGAGGGCCTGGCAGAGCCGCCCAGGGCCGCGCGCGAGGTCGCGTGGGGGATGTTGGGGGCCGCGCAGATGTTGTTGCGTTGTCAGCCCTTCCAGCGGCTCCAGGGCGCGCACCAGCACGGCGGCGGGATAGCCCTCGCGCTCGGTGACGAAGTTCAGGCAATGGTACATTCCGTAAATCAAGTAAACGTAGGTGAATCCAGGCGGGCCATACATCGGCGCGTTGCGAGCCGTGAGGCCGGGCCGCGCGTGGCTGGATTGGTCGTCTTCGCCCACGTAGGCTTCGATTTCGATGATGTATCCGCTCAGTCGCTCGCCGGACAGCCGCCGCGTGAGGCGTTTCCCCAGGAGGTCGCGAGCCACATCCAGGGTCGGGCGGGCGAAAAATGCGCGGGATAGGTGCTCATTCAAGTTGACTTTTATCTCCTTCTAGGGTAAGCTGTGAATATCTTGAGTCTGAGTGAGCATGGATAGGGAGGCTAGGTATGGGTGTGCCCGATTGGCTTTCTGAATTAGCCCCGGAGGCGGAGTCGGACGATGCCCCGGATATGATGGAAGACGCATCAGCCGAAGATTTGGATTTGATGGATGATTTGCGCGGTCAGTTGGGAGGCGAGGGGGCCGGCGCGGAAGCCGCGCCTGTTCCCAAGAGCAGCCCCAAGCGTCGCCGCAACGTCAAGAAATCCAGCAGAGGGGCCAGCAGCAGCCTGGGCCTGCAAGCCTGGCAGAGATTCGTGTTATCGGTGTTGCTGTTTTTTAATGTCGCCGTGATAGGGTTGATGTTACTCATTATGCTCGGTCGCAT
>SLSP01000001.1 GCA_007130345.1 Thermoflexales bacterium | reverse complement strand
TCTTCAATGAGGTAGCATCCGACGAGGAGGATGTGACATGAGCTACACGTATGACTATCCGCGCCCCGCGCTGACGGTGGATATAGTGCTCTTCCGCAGCGGCGCATCCGCGCCAGAAGTCCTGCTCATCCAGCGCGGCCATCCCCCCTATGCCGAATGTTGGGCGCTGCCCGGCGGCTTTGTGGATCAGGACGAGCCGCTTGAGGGCGCGGCGCACCGGGAATTGCAAGAGGAAACCGCGCTGGAAGACGTTACCCTGCATCAACTGGCCGCGTTTGGGGAACCGGGCCGCGATCCACGGGGGTGGACGGTGTCCATTGCCTATTGGGGATGGGTCACGCCTGAAGCGGTCACAAGCGCGCGCGCCGGGGATGACGCCGCGCAAATCGCGTGGTGGCCGCTCAACGCGCTGCCGCCGCTGGCCTTCGACCACGCCAACATCCTGCGCGCCGCGATGGACGCGGCAGAAATTCGCGGCCTCTAGCACAGCGCTTCAGAAGTCCCGCCTCAGTTGGCCCCGCTCAGAGCGGATCGTCAGATCCGCGACTATACGCTGTAACGGGGAACTGACGTTCCCCTTGAAGCCTATTCAACTGAGGAGTTATTTATGCCGCGCTGTACTGGTACAGCGCGGCAGAAGTTCCGCCTCAGTTGGCCCCGCTCAGAGCGGATCATCAGATCCGCGCCTATACGCTGTAGCGGGGAACTGACGTTCCCCTTGAAGCCTATTCAACTGGGGCGTTATTATGCCGCGCGCTGTTGCCGCGCCGCTGCCGCGCCGCGTCGAAGAGCAGCACCGCCGCCGCCATCGCCGCGTTCAGGGAGTCCACGCCCTCCGCCATCGGGATGGTGACGTAGCCCGCCGCGCCGGCCAGCGCGCGCGCCTCCGGCCCGGCTCCTTCGGCCTCGCCCCCCACGATCAGCGTCACCGGCCCGCGCCAGTCCACCGCGTCGTAGGGCGTGCCGCGCTCCGCCTCCGCCAGCCACACCGAGGTTCCGGCAATGTCCGCCGCGATCTGCTCCCAGGTCGCCTTCGCCATCGGGACGCAGAAATGCGCGCCCATCCCCGCCCGCACCACCTTCGGATTGGTGAAGTCCACCGTGCCGGGCGGGAGCCACACCCGCGAGACGCCGGTAGCCCACGCCGTCCGCAACATCGTGCCCAGATTGCCGGGATCGCGCACGCCATCGGGGATGAGGCCGAAGCTCCCGGCGCGCGGCGGCAGGGTGGGGATGGGGAGCACGGCCAAGATGCCCTGGGGCGTCTCCGTGTCGGCGATGGCGGCCATCACCTCCGGCGAAACCGCGATACTTGCCTCAGAACGTGTCTCCAGCGTGGCAAGCACCGCGCGGCCCGCATCCTCGGCGGCGAATTCGGGCGTCCAGAAGAGCTGCGAGATCGGCAACTCCGCCCGCGCCAACTCCTGGAGCAGGCGCAGGCCCTCCGCCACCATCAGGCCCTCGCGCAAGCGACGGCGGGTGCTGCGCTGAAGCGCCTGCACCCGCCGCACACGATCATTCTGTAAGCTGGTGATTTTCGCCATAAACTTAACGCGCTGGCGTGAACTCGCGCGTCAAAATTCCGTTGCCTCATAACAGCTTATTGACGCGGGATACGGATCCTCTGCCCGGCATAGATCATCGCGGGATTGCTGATGCCGTTATAGCGCGCGATATAGAATTGGTCATAGTTGTAACGCAGCGCAATGCGGAAGAGATTCTCGCCCGGTTGTACTTCATGCACGATATCGCCGGTGCCATTGGCGGGCGGAGGAGACGGCGGCGGCGTTCCCGGTTCGCCATCAGGAATGACCAATTCCTGGCCCACATAAATCCGCGCGGGGTTGGCGATCCCGTTCGCGTTTGCCAGAACCCCCACCGTCGTGCTATAACGCAGCGCGATGCGGAAGAGGTTCTCGCCCGGCTGCACGATGTGCTTGCCCGGCCCGGCCGCGACCGGTTCGGCAGGCTCGGCGGGTTCCGTCGGCGGCTCTGCGGGCGGCTCCGCGGGTTCGGTGGGTTCGGCGGGTGGCTCTACCGTCGGCTCCAGCGGGGGAACTTCTGTTGGTTCCTCAACAGGTTCGGGCGTCGGATCCTCTGTGGGAGGCGGCACAAGTTCATCAACAGGATCGACTGGCGGCTCCGCCGGTTCTTCAGGAGCAACCGGTGTGACATTGCCCGCGGCCTCTTGGGCCAGGCCCTCCTCATCAGGCAATTCAGGAGAAGCTGAACGCCGACAGCCGGAGAAGATCATCGCCAAAGCGAGCAGCACCACGAAAAACACAGGTAAGGGTTTGCGGTTCATAGGAACTCTCCTTTCTAAAGTTTCACTACTATTATACTCCCAAAAAGTAATTGCAACAAGGTTTTGCGCTGTGTATAGCCATTATACTACGAAAGTGGAAAGTGGGGTAGTGAAATTGTTGAAGGATTTATCGAAGCATGGTACACTTCTCCACAGATCGGTGTGTAGCTTGTGTCTTAAAGTATTCGCCATATCGTGCCAGGCTCCCGCCGGATTGCCAAATCCGGCGGTTAGGCGGGGATTTGGCAATCCCCTTGGAGCCAGGTGTAATGCATGGTGAAGACTCTGTGACAGTGACGTGTATACAACAAGGAGGAACGTGTGAAACTCTTAATCCGCTGGGCTATTGGGGCCTTGTCACTTTTTGTGGCCGCCTGGATTCTGCCCGGTATTTATGTCGATGACGGGCGCGGGTGGCTGGCTTACGCGGCTATGGCGGCGATTTTGGGCTTGACCAATGCCCTGCTGCGCCCATTGTTGAAACTGCTAACCTGCCCGCTGTTGTTACTGACGTTGGGCCTGTTCACGCTGGTGATTAACGGCATCACGTTGTGGGTCGCCTCGTCCGTAGCGACGAACGTCTTCGGCATTGGCTTTCATGTGGCCGGTTTCTGGCCCGCGTTCTGGGGCGGTATCCTCGTGGGCATAGTCAGCGTGGTGCTCAACGCCGTAGTCAAAGACGAACTCACGTCCGATGAGGCGTTACGCTGATGAAAATTATCGTGCCTGAATTTGTGTTGCCCGCCATCCAGGAAGAGACCTGCGCGCTGCTCCGGGCCTGCGACTTTGTCACCATCGATGCGCGCGGCGCGCTGCACGGCGACATCACCGGTGCCGAAGTGCTGATGCTGCCCTGGCACCTGCCCCCCGATGTCCAGGCGGAGATTCTGTCGCTGCCCACGGTGCGTTGGGTACATGCCGCGAGCGCGGGCGTCGATCACGCGCTAGGGGATACCCTGCGGGAGCATCCCGCGACGCTGACCAACGCGCGCGGCGTCTTCGATGGTCCCATCGCCGAGACGGTGTTGTCTTACATGCTGATGATCGCCAAGCGGATGCCCGCATTTCTGCGCCAGCAACAGGAGCATCGTTGGCACAAGCTCAAGTTGCAGGAGTTGACCGGGTTGCGCGTGGGGCTGGTGGGCCTGGGACACATCGGCAGCGAGATCGCGCAACGCTGCCAGGCGTTTGGGATGCAGGTCATAGCGACGCGCCGCCATCCCGAACGCGGCGATCCCTATGTGGATCAGATGTTGCCACCGGAGCAGTTGGATCAGTTGTTGGCCGCAGCGGATTTTGTGGTGGTGGCTCTGCCGCTCACCGAGGAGACGCGGCACATCATCGGCGCGGAGCAGTTGCGCGAGATGCGGGCGGACGCCTGGCTGATCAACATCGCGCGCGGCGCCATCATCGACACCTCCGCGCTCCTCCACGCGCTGCGCGAGGGCTGGATTGCGGGGGCCGCGCTGGACGTCTTCGATGAGGAACCGCTGCCAGAAGATTCTCCCTTTTGGGATATGGAGAATGTCATCATTACGCCCCACAATAGCTGGAGCACGCCCCATGTCCTGGAGCGCGAAGCCCGGCTCTTTCTGGATAACTTGCGGCGCTATTTGCGTGACGAACCGCTGCGCAATGTGGTGGACAAGGCGCGGGGATATTGAAAAACGCAGTAGCGCAAAACTAACCCTGTGACAAGAAG
>SLSP01000175.1 GCA_007130345.1 Thermoflexales bacterium | reverse complement strand
TTTTCTGATGATACCGTATTTCGGCCAATTTGGGCCAAAATTAGGCTGTTTTATTGATTAGAAATGCCCCCGTTTTGCGTTAAAGAATAGAAACCCTTTAGTTTTGCGCAAAAATAAGGTATGAACGATTGATTAAGTAGAAACCTTGCACGACAGGAGCTTAATTGATGAAGAAACCTAAGAACTTCCTAGACGCCACAGACCTGATCCGCCAGGCCACCGAGGCCCGCGAGCGCGCTTACGCGCCGTATTCGCATTACGCTGTGGGCGCGGCGGTGCTCACGGCGGATGGCCGTGTGTTCACTGGCGGCAACGTCGAGAACGCCGTCTATCCCTTGACGCTGTGCGCCGAGCGCGTCGCTATCACCTCGGCGGTGGCGGCTGGCGCGCGAGCCATCGCGGCGGTCGCGGTGGTGACGGAGAACGCGGGCACGCCCTGCGGATCCTGTCGCCAGGTGATCCGCGAGTTCGCCGCGCCGGAGACGCCCATCTTCATCGCCGATACTCAGGGGCGGTACCGCGAGCGCACGCTGGCGCAACTGCTACCGGAGAGCTTCTCCGCCGCCGACCTGGACGACGACAAGGCGTAATGCTGCTTTCCACAGCCAACGAAGACCGGCACGCCATCCAGCACCGTCTCAACCAGACGGTGCTGGACAGTCTCAAGCCCCTCGCGCTGGTGTTGAGCGGCTACTATGTGCTGATGGCCGTCTCGCACGCGCTGCTGCTCGCGCCGCCTACCGCCGGCGTGATGGCGACCGTCGCCGCTATCTCGGCCCTCTTCACGCTGGGCTTGTGGGGCGCGCTGCGCTCCTTCCCGCTGGCCCCGCAGCACGCGCACAAAGTGCTCGCCATCCAACTGAGCTTGACCCTGCTCAACAGTCTTTTGCACCTTTATTTGACCCAGGAGCCGCAGCAGACCACCAACATCATGCTGGTCATCGTGGCGGCGGGCCTCTTCTTCCTCTCCACGCCGTGGATGGGCTTCTTTTTCGCGCTCTCTCTCGGGGGATGGGCCGCCGTGGTCGTCAGTTCGCCGCCCGACGCGGCGTGGGCGCACTTCGGCTTCGGCATGTTCTCGGCCCTGCTGCTCTCTTTGATGGCGCATGTGCTGCGGATGCGCAGCCACCGGCGGATCGAGCGCTTGCGCATCCAGGACACGCGCCAGAAGATGGAGTTGCAACAGCGCACCAATCAGTTGGAGACGAGCATCAGCGTGGGGCAGCGCATCACGTCGCTGATGGATTTGGACGCGCTGTTGCACCAGGTGGCGGAACTCATCAAAGGCCGCTATGGGTACACTTACGTGGGCATCTTTTTGCACGAGGATGGCGCCAATACGTTGGTGGCGCGCGCCGGGACGGGCCAGGTGGGGCGCGCGCTGATTATGCGGGGGACGGTAATCCCCTTCGGGCGCGGCATCATCGGATGGGTGGCGCAACAGCGCCGCGCCGCGTGCGTCGCCGATACCACCCGCGATCCGCGCTTCGTCACCTCTGACCTGATCCCCGACACCCGCGCCGAGTTGGCTCTGCCTCTGCGCGTGGGCGACCGGTTGCTCGGCGTGCTGGATATGCAGAGTGATCAAGTGGGGGCCTTCCACCAGGAGGATGTGCCGGTGCTCCAACTGCTGGCCGATCAGGTTGCCACCGCCATCCAAAACGCCGCGCTCTATCAGACTGAGAAGTATCGCCGACACCTGGCCGAGACGCTGTACAACGTCGCCCGCGCCCTCTCTCGCACCCTGGACACCGACGAGGTGCTCGACTTGATCCTCAAGCAACTGGTCAAGGTGGTGCCGCACGACCGGGGCGCGCTGATGTTGCGCCAGGACGACACGCTGAAGATCGTGGCGGCGCGGGGCTTCAACGAAGAGACGATGCCCCTGAACCGGCGCGTCCCCATCCGCCCCGCCGATGTGTTCAGCGAGATCAGCCGCACGCAGCATCCGTTAGCCATCAGCGATGTGCTCAAACGGGCCGATTGGCAGCATTTGGACGGTATCTTGCCGGCGCGCAGTTGGATGGGCGTCCCGCTGATTCACGAAGACCGGGTCAATGGGATGCTGTCGCTGGCCCGCGAGATTTACGCGCCTTACACCGAGGACGAGATCACCTTCGCGGCGACCTTTGCCGGGCAAGCGATGATCGCGCTGGAAAACGCCCGCCTCTACGAGCAGATCTCGCGTTTCAACCAGGCGTTGGAGGCGAAGGTGGACGCGCGCACCGAGGCGCTGCAACAGGCGTACCGGCAACTGGAGAAGATGGATCGCGCCAAGTCCGACTTTATCGAGATCGTCTCGCACGAACTGCGCACGCCGCTTACCACGATGCGCGGCTACAGCCAGATGTTACTGACGGACGCCGGCATCGCGGCCAACGAGTATCATCATCAACTGGCCGATGGCATCCACCAAGGCGCGCTGCGCCTGCATCAGATCGTCGATAGTATGCTGGACGTGGCGAAGATCGACAACCGCGCGCTCAAGCTGCACCTCGAACCGGTGCCGTTGAAGCTGCTGCTGGACAGCATCGCCCGGCGGTTCGCCACCGACCTCGCGCAGCGTGAGATCACCTTGAGCTATCCAGACCTGCACGCGCTGCCTCCCATCCCGGCTGACGCCGACGCGCTGAAGAAGGTTTTCTATCACCTGGTGATGAACGCCATCAAGTACACGCCCGATGGCGGCAGCATCACCCTCACCGGCGCGGCGCAGGCCGAAACCGTTGAGGTCGTGGTGCGTGATACCGGCATCGGCATCGCGCCGGAGATGCTTGACCTGATCTTCACCAAATTTTACCAGACCGGGTCGGTGGCGCTGCACTCCTCTGGGCAGACCAAGTTCAAGGGCGGCGGGCCGGGCTTGGGCCTCGCCATTGCCAGGGGCATCGTCGAGGCGCACGGCGGGCGCATCTGGGCCGAGAGCGCGGGCCACGATGAGGCCGCGTGTCCCGGCAGTCGCTTCCACGTCGTGCTGCCCCGGAGCCTGCCCAAAACCGACGGGCTGAGATAGCGCAATCGAGCAAGCATAAGGGCGCGTCACTTGGACGCGCCCTGTTTGCATGTGGAGGCAACTGGCGGCTATGAGCTTACCTCCGCATCTGCGGCGGGATCGCTCTCCGGGACGTAACCCTCCGGTCGCCCCTTGCTTGCCAGCTTCCCGATCAGGTCGCCGGCGCGGCGGGCAATCCGCTCGTCCTGCAACCGCGCATCGATCTGCTCCGCTTTGTCGGGCCGCTGCTCCTTGACGTACTCCAGAGCCGTGTCGAGGATGTCCGAGGCCATTTCCTCAGATAGCCCGGCGGCCTGCGCCAGACTCTTGATCAATGCGTCGAAGTCGCCGCCCATCTCAGCCTTTTTTCTTCCCCAACAACCCGCCGAGTCGGTTGATCCCCTCATCCAACAGACCATCGGCCTGGCTGATGACGTCTTCGTTCTGCAACGCCGCTTCGACTTGACCGGCCACCGGCGCGGGGAGCTTCTGCTTCATAAAATCCACCATCACCTGCACGGCCTGCTTCGCCTTCGCTTCGGGCAAACCCGTCTTCTCCTGTACCAAACTCACCAGTTCTTTCATGATTTTCCTCCTCAAAGGCTTAGAAATAGGACACTCTGAACTTATTATAGCAAAAGCCAGGGAAATAGCATAACGGCATCGGGCATTTTGACGCTCTGTGACCCATCGTTTTTTATGAACGAACCTCAAGAATACACGTCATTGAATAAATCGTAGATTCACAGCACACGGTTTCCCTTTTCGTCCTACTCCCATTTCATATTCAAAATACTCACCCACGCTTACCGATTCCCGATTCTTAACCTCGGTGATGTGGAAGAAAATGTCGTTTTTTTGCCCTTGAATCGTTAAAAAACCGTAACCCTTTTCCTCAAAATAAATTTTGACACAGCCTACAGGGCAACCTGACGAAGAAACGCGGAGAGAAGAACGTTTCTTTTCAAGCATGGCTTCTAGCTCTGGGTGATGTGAGGTTAAGGATTGCAATGCTTGGGAAGCTTCATC
>SLSP01000304.1 GCA_007130345.1 Thermoflexales bacterium | reverse complement strand
GCTACGCCGATGGTTGAAACCATCGGCTGCCATCCGAAGGGCGTTAAACCGCCCTGGGATCGCCCTTTTGAACAGCTTTTTAACCCGTTTTAACGGGTTTTGGATAGCAGCCGTCGAATTCATTCGGCGGCGGTTGGCGCGGCGAATACTTTATGACACTAACACGTTGACGTTTGACGTTTCACGCTTCACGCTTCACGCTTCACGTCTCACATCTATGAAAATGATAGGCCACAACGGCCCGTTACGCAAGTCCGTCTGATTGCCTCGCGCCCCAATCCTGCTAAAATCAGGCTATGAAACGCAAACACCTGCTTTGGATTACCCTGCTGCTGTTGACAATGGCCTGCCGTGTGACGCTGCCACGCCCGCCGGCGATTGCCACGCCGCTGCCGCTGCCCCTGGCGACAGACACCCCCGCGCCGCCGTCCCCCACGCCGACGCCCACGCTGACGCCGACGCCGGCACCTACCGCGACGCCTCTCCCGCAGCCCCCCGCGCTGCTGGCCGACGACGTGCTGCTCTTCCCCGCGCCGCCGTGCCCCGGCGATTGGTTAAGCGCGGACGTTACCCCGCTGCTCCCGCCGGGCGACGCGCCGTACACCGTCACCCTCGCGCTCCCCTCCGGCGAAGTGACCACGGCGCGGGTCGTGCCGCATCACTTCGATGACACGCTGCGCGCGCGCTTCTACTGGACGGGGCCGCTCCCGGAGTCGGCGGCGGCCATCACCTTCACGCTGGAAGTGCCGCCGCATGTCGCCGATCCCAACGCGGAGGACAACGTCGCCGTCATCCCGCTGGCCGCGTGCGGGCCACATCCGCTGCCCCCAGAGCCGCAAGCGACCTGGGCCACCACCGAGACCGCCGGCTTCCGCCTGCACTATCTCACCGAAAGCGCGGCGGAACGCGATCTGGCGGAGCTTTTGGCGAAGGCGCAATCCGCCTACCGCGCCGTGACCGCCAAAATCGGGGCCACGGACGATCCGCTGGACATCTACTTCCTGTCCCGCGTCATCGGGCAAGGAGGCTACGCCGCCGGCGATTGGGTTGCCATCAGCTACCTGGATCGCAACTACGCGCCGGGCAACATCGAAATGGTGCTGCGCCACGAGTTGGTGCATTGGGTGGATGACGCCATCGGATGCAAGGGGGCGCCGTCCATCGTGCGCGAGGGGCTGGCCGTGATGGGGGCCGGCGGCCATTACTGGCCTGTCCCGCCGGAGCAGCAGGCCGCGGCTCTGCTCGGCACAGAAGCGTGGATTCCGCTGGCCGTGTTGGCGGTGGACTTCTACACGCACCAGCACGAGATCGGGTACGCGGAGGCCGGCGCGCTGCTGGCCTACGCGCGCGAGGCGCATGGGTGGGACGGCATCGCCGCCTTCTGCCGGGCGACCTCTGCCGAACCGGATGGCCCCGTCGCGCAGATGGCCGCGGGCGCGCCGGCGTTGGGCTACGCCGACCTTGACGCCCTCGAAGTGGCGTGGATGGCGTGGCTCGCTGCCTTTGATGTGTCTCCGGAGATGCGAGCACAACTCGCTGCCGATGTGCGCCTGATGGATACGATGCGCGCCTACCAACTGCGCTTCGACCCGACCGCGCACTTCCTCCGCGCCATCCTCTTCAATCCGCGCGCCGGGGCAGAGCGGGGCGTCGTGGCGGACTTTGTGCGCCGCCCCCGGACGCTGGACGCGGTGGCGCTCGAGGTGCTGTTGGTGAAGGCGCAGGATGCTGCCGCGCGGCGCGATGCCGCGGCCGTGGACGCGCTGCTGGACGTGATCGAGGCGACGCTGGCGGACGGTTTCCCCGCGCAGGGGCTGGCGGCAGACGCGCGCGGGATCACGGCGGCGGCGTTGGCGCGGGGCTATGAGCCGTATCGCATGGAGGCGTTGGCAGAAGGCGGCTATCGCGTCCACGCGGTGTCGCTGGACGCCTGGCCGCAGCGCGAGCAGTTTGTGGCGAGGTATACGGCGCATCGGTGGGATATTCAAATCGAAGAAGCGAGGTGAGCTATGACGATGGAAACAACGAAGATGCTACGTATCCCCTCTCCAGTAGGCGAACTCTGGCTGTGCGTTAGCGAGCGCGGATTGTGCGGCCTGGGCTTCGATAGCACGCCCGATGCCGCGACCGTGCAGCGCTGGCAGCGTCACGGGCTGGCGGAGCCGGTGCTGGAATCCACCGCGTTGTTGGAGCGGGCGGCGGCGCAACTGGCCGACTACTTCGCGCGGCAGCGGCGGGACTTCGACGTGCCGCTGGACTTGCGCGGCACCCCGTTCCAGGTGGCGGTGTGGGAGGCGTTGCGGACGATCCCCTATGGCGACGCCACCACCTACGGCAAGTTGGCCGCCCGCCTGGAGCGACCGGGGGCGGCGCGGGCTGTGGGGCGGGCCGTCGGCGCGAACCCCGTCGCCATCATCCTCCCGTGCCACCGCGTGCTCGGCCAGGGCGACGCGCTCACCGGCTATGGCGGCGGGCTGCATCGCAAAGTCGCGCTGCTGTCGCTGGAAGCGATTCGTCAAACGTGAAACGTGAAACGTCAAAGCTAACTCGTTTTGGGCTATCACCTCACCCAGAACTAACAACTTGATAGTGTCATGCTTTTGACGTTTGACGCATGACGTTTGACGCACTGCCTTATCACCACAAGCCTCAAAACTAGCTCCGCGCAACATTATCCTGAAGGAGTTCCTCTTGACCAAACGCGAATTTTCATTAGATAACGCCTATACTTACAACCGCTCCGGCCCGGTGCGCTGGATTCTTTCCCACCTGATGCGCTATCCGCAGTTCCCCATCCTGATGCTCCTGACGGCCATCCTCAACAACCTGGCCTACAGCAACATCCAGGTCTTCGTGGGGCGCGGCTTCGACGTGATCACCTCGTCCGGATGGGAGCCTTCCGCGTTGCTGGCGATTGCGCTGGGGCTGGCGGCCTCCGCGCTGGCGCAGGGGATCACGGGACTGGGCCGCAACGCCTCGGTGGAGTTCTCGGCGCAGCGCATCGAGCGCGACGCCCGGCAGGAGTTCTACGCCGAGCTGCTCGGCAAGAGCCAGACCTTCCACGGGCGGCAGCGCATCGGCGACATCATGGCCCGCGCCACCAATGACGTGCAGCAACTCAATTATATGTTCAGCCCCGGCGTCATGCTGATCACCGACTCGGCGATGGCCCTGGTCGTCCCCCTGGTGATGATCGGCTTCCTGAACTGGCGCTTGCTGCTGGTTCCCGCTATCTTCACGGTGGCGCTGGTGATTACGGTGATGGATTACAACCGCCGTCTCAAGCCGGTGAGCCTGGCGCAGCGGCAGCAGTTCGGGACGATGAACGCGGGCTTGGCCGAGGCCGTCGCCGGTATCGAGGTGGTCAAGGCCAACGCGCAGGAGCGCCAGGAGTGGCAGCAGTTCGTGGGCAACGCGCGTAAGTTCCGCGACTACTTCGTGCAGCAGGGCAAGCTGGAAGCGCAATACCTTCCGCTGCTGGTCTTCAGCGTGGCGTGGGGCGCGGCCTTTCTGCACGCGCTCACGCTCTGGCGGGCCGATTTCCTCACCCTGGGCGAGGTCATCGCCTTTATGGGCCTGTTCAACACGCTGCGCTTCCCCACCTTCATCTCCATCTTCTCCTTCAACCTGGTGCAGTTGGGCGTCGCCAGCGCGGAGCGCATCCTCGAACTGCTCAACACCGAGACGGAACTGGACGAGAACGAGGCCGGCGTCACGCGCGAGATTGCCGGCGGGGTGACGTTCGAGAACGTCAGCTTCAGCTACGAGGGCCAGCCGGTGCTGCGGGACCTCAGCTTCACCGTGCAACCCGGCGAGACCGTCGCCATTGTCGGGCAGACCGGTTCCGGCAAGACGACGCTGACCCGGCTCATCAATCGCATCTTCGACGCCGATAGCGGGCGGGTGCTGGTGGATGGTGTGGACGCGCGCGACTGGAATCTGGAGTCGCTGCGCTCGCAGATTTCGACCATTGAGCAGGACGTGTTCCTCTTCTCGCGCACGCTCGCCGAGAACATCGCCTT
>SLSP01000397.1 GCA_007130345.1 Thermoflexales bacterium | reverse complement strand
TCGCACGGCTGTCCGCCGCCGCCGGGATAGAAGGCGGTCGCGTTGAGCGCCACGGCGTCATCTTTCACCGCGATGACGCGGGCGCGGAACGTCTTGAAATAAGTGTTGGTGTGATACAGGCGTTGAATTTCCATAGCAGTCCTTAGTGAATGGCAAATTGCGTAAAGTAGGGCAAATTTCAGTTTGTGCTATATCCAAAAAATACGCAATACGCAACACACAAAACAGATTACGACTCAATATCCAGGCTCAACGTATACACCTGGCGGCGCGGCCACCCGGCGAGGGCGGCTACTTCGCGGGCGGCCTGGGAGCGTGAAAGCCCGCGTGCCAGGTGATCGGATAGGGCCTCGCGCACCGCGTCAGCTTCCCAGCGGCGGGCATCCTCCGGCGCCCCGCCGATCACGAGGGTGTACTCGCCGCGTGGGGCTTGCGCCTGGATATGTAGCCGCGCGCCGACCAGATCGCCGCGCCAGACCTCCTCATAGAGCTTGGTCATCTCGCGGCAGAGGGCCACCGGGCGGTTGCCAAGCGCCGCGTGGAGCGCGTGCAGCGTGGCCTCCACGCGGCGCGGCGATTCGTAGCAGACCAGGGTGGCCCGCAGCGGCGCGACCTCGGCCAGTACCGTGGCCCGGTCGGTGGCCTTACGCGGCAGAAAACCGAGGAAGACGAAGCGATCCGTGGGGAGGCCCGAAGCCACCAGCGCCGTTGTGTGAGCCGATGGCCCCGGCACCGGCACCACGTCGATGCCGCGCGCGATGGCGGCCTGGATAAGCAGGTAGCCGGGATCGGAGATGCCGGGCATCCCCGCTTCTGAAATAAGGGCCATGTCGCTCTCTGTGAGGGCCTCCAGCAGCGTGGCGAGCTTCCGCTGCTCGTTCCCGGCGAAGTAGGACGTTACCGGCGTGGCGATCTCGTAATGCGCCAACAGCACGCGGGCCTTGCGCGTGTCTTCTGCCGCGATGAGGCGCACCTCAGAGAGCACCCGCAGAGCGCGCCGCGTGATGTCTTCGAGATTGCCGATGGGCGTCCCAACGACGTAGAGCGTGGGCATCGCCGTCAGTCGCGCCGGGAGATGCCGCTGAGGATCGCGCCCCGGTGCTGGAACACGTCACCAACGACCAGCCCGCCCTCCTGGATGCGATAGTGGCGGATTTCGCGGGCATGATCGCTACCGCGCAGTTTGAGCACGACGATGGCGCGTTCAATGGCGCTTTCGACTTCCACGTAACGCAGCAGGATGATGCCGTCGCTGAGATAGGCCAAGCCGCCGGGGTCAGTACGTTGCGCGTCGCTAGGGGATTCTTCGTTGAGCAGCAGGGTAGTGATCCCCTCGCGGCGCAATCCATTGACAACGGTGGTGTGAATATGTCGCAGTTGATAGGCATCCGCCGTCATCCGGGTGAAGTGCGTCATGCTGTCAATAACCGCGCGCTCGATCACGCCGTCGCCAGTGGTGGCGTGGATCGCGCTGTCGGGATTTTGGAGCTGTCCGAGCAGGACGGCGGGCGAAGTGAAGAGCAGGCGCAACATGCCCGTCGCTTCCAGGGCACGCAAATCAAAACCCAGGGTGGCCGCGTCGCGGTAAAGGGATTCCGGGAATTCCTCAAAGGTAACGAAGAGGCCCGGTTCGCCTTGTCGCGCGCCTTCCACCAGAAATTGGAGGGCCAGCGAGGTCTTGCCGGTGCCCGGCGCACCCCGCACCAGGATCACCGTGCCGGGCAGGAACCCGCCCCGCAACATCGTGTCCAGCCCGGCGACGCTCGTCTCGACTCGGCGTGTGGTCATCAGCTAATGGTTCTGGGTGAAGACGACGTAGGCCAGCGCGGTTGAACAGTATCCAGGGAAGTCCAGCACGATTTCCGGCGAGATGGGCGGGTGATCGCCATGCGGAGAGTGCAAGCGCACGCGAAAGACCCCGCGAAACTCTTGCGGCTGGTTCGTGAAAAACTGCTCCCACCCGGAATCGCCGTACATCTGGCTGCTGCCCGATGTGACTACGGTATCAATGCCGCCGCCCCACACGCGGATGGGATACCCGCGTAACGGGTTGCCGTCCAAGTCTTGCACGAACCCGCCTACCCCAGTCCAGGCGCACCCGTAATAGGGCGACTCGTAAGTGACCTCGTAGGTAAAGCGAAACGGAGAGCGCGTCACACGCGGCGTGGGCAGAGGCGTGTTGGTGACGGTCGGCGGGATGGGCGTGACGGTGGGCGTGTTGGTGGCGGTGGGCGGGATCGGGGTGAGGGCCGGCGGGGGCGTCGGCGTGATAGTGGGCGTGGCGGTGGGCGTCCAGGTGGCGACGACTTCACGGACGAGGGTAGGGGTAGCTGTGGGCGTGTTGGTCGCCAGGACGGCCACCTGCGCGGGCGGGAAGGGGTTGAGCGCGGAGTAGGGACTGATGGCGATGATGATGTAGTACACTATCAGGAGAAGCGTCAACCCTAACATAGCCAGGCTGAGTACATTGAACAATTGTTCTTGTTGTTTCATAGAATTCTCCTGGGGTCTTTGGACATAGGATTCACTCAGCAGCATCCGCCGCGAAGACAAAGCGTTCGATTTGAGCGTTATCGCGCAGATTTTCCAGCCACTCGCGCACGGCTTTATCGCGTAACAGGCGCAAATTCTCGGCTTCCACTTCCATCTCCGGCACGCGATCCACCACCTGGATGATGTGATACCCTAACGTGCTGCGCACGACATCGCTGACCTGGCCCGGTGCCAGGGCAAAAGCCGCGTCCTCCACCTCTTGCGATGTCAGTACGCCTCTGGGGAAATAGTCGAGGCTGCCTCCGACAGAAGCCGTGCTGCTATCTTGCGAATAGCTCTGGGCCAGGGCGACAAAATCCGCGCCAGCCTGGAGCCGCCCCAAAATCTGGCGGGCTTCTTCCTCTGTACGCACGAGGATGTGGCGGGCGTGGATGTGCTCGGTAACGGTGGGCACCGCCTCGGCTACCTGATTCGCCATCTTGGTCGCCATCATATCATTGCGCAACTGCTCGCGCATATCATCCAGCGTCATCTGCTCGTTGGTGAGCCATTGCTGGAAAGCCTCCTCGCCGATATCCTCGCGCATAGAGGCAATGGCCGCATCCACTTCGGCATCGCTGGCCGAGACGCCGATATCACGGGCTGCCTGTTCGATCAATCGCTGCTCAATCATAAAGTTGAGGACCCATTCGCGGCCTTGCAATAATTCCGCCTGCCCTTCTGCCGTATCCGGGTCCTGCCCCGAAAGCGCCATCGAAGCCTCATACCGCGAAACCTGGCGCTCATACTCGTCTAGAGTGATCGGCTCGCCGTTGACCAGCGCGGCCAGCGGCACGGGGGTAGCGGTGGCCGGCGCGGGAGTATCCGTGGGCAGGGGATCATCGCCGGGCCTCGGCGTCGGCGTGGGGGTAGGTGGGGCGGCAGTGCAGGCCACCAGCAACGTCAGCCCGACCCACATCAGCCAGATTCGGCGCAGTGCTTTCTTCATCAAATTCCCTCCCAACAGACCTAAATTTTATCAGCGGACTTTTGCCATTCATTATAGACGAGGCTGGCGTTAATGCAATCGCAGTGCCTTACGTTGCGTATTTCGCATTGCGTGCTAAAGTACAGGGGATATTGACACGACAAAGCGAGGGCATTATGACAGACTTTCTGACATCTCAAAGCGAAGATTTTTCCAAATGGTACAATGAAATCGTCCAGAAGGCCGATTTAGCCGACTACTCCCCCGTGCGCGGCTGTATGGTCATCAAGCCCTACGGGTACACGCTCTGGGAACACATCCGCGACGCGCTGGACAGCCGCTTCAAGGCGACGGGCCACGTCAACGCCTACTTCCCGCTCTTCATCCCGATGGGCTTTTTGCAGAAGGAGGCCGAACACGTCGAGGGGTTCTCGCCGGAGTTGGCCGTGGTCACGCACGGTGGCGGCAGCGAGTTGGAGGAGGCCCTGGTCGTGCGTCCCACCTCCGAGACCATCATCGGTCACATGTACGCCAAGTGGATTCAATCCTACCGCGACCTGCCC
>SLSP01000351.1 GCA_007130345.1 Thermoflexales bacterium | reverse complement strand
TACGCGGCGCTCAAGGGCCGGGTTTATTGGTCTCGGCCTGCGATAAATTGGCTAATCTACAGTCCATCCGCTTGGATTTAATCGATCTCGGTGACGCATTATGGCTCCGCTTTACCGGGGGCAAGGACGGCAGTCTGTGGTATTACCAAGCACTGGTGGACGCTTTTGCTGATAAGGTACCAACGACCTTGCATCAGACCATGCGCGCTGAGTTAGACCAGGTCATGGCACAAGTGGGCTAGTGCACCTCTCGATTATTATCCCCACTTTAAACGAAGCCGCAATACTCGACCAAACCCTGGCGAGTCTGGCGACGCTGCGTACCCGAGGCCATGAAATTATCATGGTCGATGGCGGCAGCCAGGACGCCAGTTGTGAACTCGCCCGTGGTCACGTCGATCAGTTAATCACTACACCTCCAGGTCGTGCTTGCCAAATGAATGCCGGAGCGCAGCAGGCACAACACGCCATACTGTGGTTTGTCCACGCCGATACCCGTATTCCTGCCGATGCCGATACCCTGATCCAACAGGCACTGCACCAGCGGCACTGGGGACGCTTTGCGGTGCGCTTATCGGGGGCTCATCCCCTGCTGCGGGTGGTCGAATGGTTCATGAATCAACGCTCACGCTGGAGTGGGATTGCCACCGGCGATCAGGGATTATTTATGACCCGCCGCGCCTTTGACACCGTGGGTGGTTTCCCGGATATTCCCCTGATGGAAGATATCGCCATCAGCCGGGCGCTAAAACAGCAAGTCGGTCGCCCGGCCTGTTTACGCGCCCGCTTAATCACCTCCAGTCGGCGCTGGGAGCAACGCGGCATTGTGCGCACCATTCTACTCATGTGGCGGCTACGGCTGGCGTATTTTTTCGGTGCTGATCCGGCCGACCTGGCGCGGCGTTACCAATGAGTGTGTTGATTTTTGCCCGCGCTCCCGAACCCGGTCTGTGCAAAACTCGGCTGATTCCGCGACTCGGCGCGGAGGGGGCCGCCGCTTTGCACACCCAGTTACTGGAACGCACCCTGAGCACTGCGACGGCGGCTAACACCGGGCCGGTGCAATTGTGGTGTACCCCGGATACAGATCATCCCTATTTTGCCGAATGCCAGCGCCGCTGGGGGGTGAGTTTACACACCCAGCAGGGGGCCGATCTCGGGGCGCGCATGGATCACGCCTTCCAGCACAGCTTATCACCATCAACTCCGGCGGGGGCGATTTTACTCGGCTGCGATGCCCCAGAACTAACCGTGGAGCATCTACGCCAAGCCCACGCGCAACTGGCTGGCGGTAGCGCCGTGGTGCTGGGTCCAGCATACGATGGCGGCTACGTTTTGATCGGTCTGCGCCAACCCTGCTCGGCGTTGTTTAGCGCAATGCCTTGGGGCAGTGATCAGGTTTTAACCCTCACCCGCCAGCGCATTGCCGCCTTGCATTTGCACCACTACGAACTCGCCCCCCAGCCTGACCTCGACCGCCCTGAAGATCTTAAGTCACTGCCTTAACCAACTCCGCCTCATAACCCGCCTGTTCAATCGCCTCTATGAACTGCTTAGGGTTAACCCCACTGACCACTTGGACACGACCACCGCTTAAATCAATCTCCACCATTGCCGCCGGGTCCTGCTGGTGGATGGCCGCAGTGATTGCCGCGCTGCAGTGTTTACAGGTCATACCGGTGACGTTGAATTCGAGCATAAGCCGACCTTTTCTTAATAAACCTTGATATAAAGCTTGACATTACTATCGTAGTAAGGAATAGCCTGTCACGCTATCTACAAACTAAACCTTTATAGAGTAGCTTTATGTCCAGTGCAATGTCTACACACACCGATTCCGAACCGACACCGACACCGACGGAGACTGTGAAGCTCAATATCACGGATATGAGCTGCGCCTCCTGTGTTGGTCGCATCGAGCGCAGCCTACGCCAGACGGATGGGGTGGTTAATGTATCGGTTAATTTAGCCAATAAGCAAGCGACGGCTGAACTGCACACCGAACACACTACGGCGCAACAGTTAATCGCCGCATTAGGCGCTGCGGGTTATTCCGCCACATTAGCCGATGACGACCCAACCACTGCGGATCACGCTCAGCACGAGCTGCAAGCGCTGTACCGCACCTTCTGGTTTGCCGCCGCGTTGACTCTACCGATTTTTCTGCTGGATATGGGGGGGCATTTGATCCCACCCGTGCATCACTGGCTGGACGCGCAGTTCGGGCAACATAATCTGCATCTGCTGTTTTTTGTGTTAGCCACTGGGGTGCAGTTTGGTCCTGGCTTGCGCTTTTATCGCCAAGGTTGGACGACTCTGCGGCACGGTAATCCCGATATGAACGCCTTGGTGATGTTGGGCACCAGTGCCGCTTACGGTTATTCGGTAGTGGCGACTTTTTTCCCACAGGTGTTGCCTGCCGACAGTGTGCATGTGTATTTCGAGGCGTCAGCGGTGATTATTACCCTGGTGTTGCTGGGTCGGGTATTGGAAGCCCGCGCCAAAGGCCGCACCAGTCAGGCCATCAGCCGTTTGTTGGGTCTGCAAGCCCGTACCGCACGAGTGGAACGTGACGGTGACTGGGTGAACATCGCCATAGAAGCCCTTGTGGTCGGCGATGTTGTCCAAGTGCGCCCTGGTGAAAAAATTCCGGTTGATGGCACCGTCATCGACGGCGATTCCTATGTCGATGAGGCCATGATCAGCGGCGAGCCGTTACCGGTGCATAAGCAGTCGGGGGCGGAAGTTATCGGTGGAACCGTCAATCAAAACGGCAGCTTACGCCTGCGCGTCACCCAAGTGGGCGAGAACACCGTGTTGGCCCAGATCATCCGGTTGGTTGAACAGGCTCAGAGCACCCGGTTGCCGGTGCAAGCCTTGGTGGATAAGGTCACTGAAGTGTTTGTGCCTATCGTCATTGGTTTGGCGGTACTGACGTTCATCGTCTGGCTGTGGTTGGGACCACAACCGGCGCTCAGCTTGGCCTTGGTCAATGCGGTTGCGGTATTAATTATCGCCTGTCCCTGTGCAATGGGCTTGGCGACGCCGACCTCGATTATGGTGGGCACTGGTAAGGCGGCTGAACTCGGTATTCTGTTCCGCCAAGGTCATGCCCTGCAAAGCTTGCGGGCGGCCGATGTCATCGCCTTGGATAAAACCGGCACCCTCACTAAAGGCCGTCCAGAACTGACCGATTTAGAACTCACTGAGGGCTGGGAGCGCCATGACGTACTGCGTTTAGTGGCCAGTGTTGAGCGCCATTCGGAACATCCGATTGCCGCTGCTATTGTAGCCGCTGCTGAGGCTGAGGGTATGGCCTGCGATAGCGTCCAAGAGTTTAAGGCAGAACCCGGTTTCGGGGTGCAGGCGCAGGTCGGTCAGCAAACGATTGCGGTAGGGGCTGATCGCTATATGCAGCAGCTCGGCATTGACATCAGCCACTTGGCCAGCAGCGCCAGCCGCTTGGCACAACAGGGTAAAACGCCTTTATATGCCGCCATTGACCAGCGCTTGGCCGCAGTTATCGCGGTGGCTGATCCGATCAAAGAGTCCAGCCCAGCAGCGATTGCAGCACTGCACCGTCTGGGGCTAAAGGTGGTGATGCTCACTGGTGATCATCGCCAGACGGCTGAAGCCGTAGCTCGCCAACTGGGGATTGATCACGTCAGCGCTGAAGTATTGCCCCAGGACAAAGTGACGGCAGTGAAACAACTGCAAGCCACCGGCCAGAAAGTCGCGTTTGTGGGTGATGGCATTAATGATGCGCCCGCCTTAGCCCAGGCCGAGGTCGGTATTGCCATCGGCAGTGGTACCGATATTGCCATTGAAAGTGCTGAGGTGGTGTTAATGTCTGGGGATGTGCGCCATGTCGCCCATGCGGTGCAGCTTTCACGCGCCACACTGCGTAATATTAAGCAAAACCTGTTTTGGGCTTTTGCCTACAACGTCAGTTTGATACCGGTTGCCGCCGGAGTGTTGTACCCGCTGGCGGGGGTGCTGTTGTCGCCGATGTTGGCCGCTCTAG
>SLSP01000536.1 GCA_007130345.1 Thermoflexales bacterium | reverse complement strand
TGTTTGTGGGCTGATACTTCCGAAAAAGCGGCTGGAGTGCCCTCGTTTCATCACTATGACCATCAGACCACAGAATCCGTTCCTGGCACAAACTACGAAGTTATTTTTGGACAACCCCTAAAAAATCGGATTTTTTAGGGTGCTTTCAGGGGAGTCATCCGTGTCCTTGCTTGAAATCAACCGCGAACCTCTTCTCCGCAGATGCCTCAAAATGAACCCTACCCGTCAGTCCAATTCGACGAGTTTTTCTCGTAACGCCTCGATTTCCGCTTCGCTCAAGTGCGCTTCTCCGCCTTTTATCCCGTAAAGCAAAATGAAGGCGCAAAGCTCGCAGAAGACGATGAAGGGGAACATTAGGAGATACCTCTCGTTGCCCATACCGCCGCCGAAGAAGTCAAAGACCAGGCCCATCAGCACCGGCCCAAAGACATAGGCCGATTGGTTAAAGGCATAATAGATGCCGGTATAGGCCCCCTCGTCACTGCGCGGCGAGAGTTGCCACAAGACCGGGAAGATATTGACGATTACCGTCATCCAGAAGAAGCCCGCCGGGACAAACAGGAGGGCAATCCACAGCGGCGATTTCAGCGTGGCGGCGAATGACAATAAAGCCATGGTCACCATCAGCCCGGTGGTACCGAATCTGAGAGCCTTGAGCCGCCCCAGTTTTTGCCCGATTATGCCCGACACGAAAGCCGAAGCGATCATTGAGACCGAGTAGATCAGCAGGAGTTGCCCCGCCTCGCTATCTCCAATACCGAGGTAATTGTTCGCAAAAATTGTGAAGAACGCCTCGATGGAAGCAAAAGCCGTGTAGGAGAAGTACACGTAAAGCATTAAAAAGAGCATACTGCGATTTCCTCCAAACAAGGCGTTGGTGAAATAGCTCAAGTCCCGCTTCTTCGGCTCGTCTGTAGCGTCAGGGGCTTCCAGTTCAAAACTCACCGGGTCTATTGCGATGGGCGTATCACTGAACGCCAGGAAGCCATCTCCGGTGGGGGTTTCTTTGATTTTCTTGAACAACACCCCCATGATGAGCAGCATGACCACGGCGATAATCGGAAATCCCAGATACCTTGACTCCACATTCGAGATCCCCGGTCGCAGCAGGCCAATGAACGTGGGGAGCAGAAAGCCTAAGATAGCCCCGCTGTTCGCCACCAACTGCTGCACCCCACTCCCTTTCGACCTGACGGCATCCGGCGTATAGTCCGCCAGCAAGGTGAGGGCCGCGCTTCGATAGAAAGCCATCGCAATGTTAAAGCCGAACAGGATGATGAAGAGGCCCATTAACGACTTGAAAACGGGGATGAGGAGCAGGAAAAACGCGGCGGAGGTGACACCAATCATGATGAAGGGCATCCGGCGTCCGTACCGGCTTTGGGTGCGGTCACTCATAGCGGCGAAGTAGGGCTGTAGTAACAGCGCCAAGATATTATCGATCACCAATATCGCGCCGATGATGGTCTGTTGACCGAAGATGCCGAACAGGGAGAGCGTTTCTGGGACCAGGCCATACTCAAGGTCGCCTAACAGCAAGGGCACCGCCAAGTTGTAGTAGCTTAATCCGGCCAGAACCGACATAAACGCCAGGGATAGGAAAATCGTTCTTTTGAAATTCAATTCATCGGGTTTATTGGGCGACATCCGGGGATGATACTTTGTTTGGACAACTCTCATAATGCGACCTCCGTTTGTGAATAGGTAAAATGGTTGTGATCCCGCTGGAAAACCAGCGCAAAGCTACAAAGACGCCAGGAAAAATTGTGGTTAGCGTAGGTCGGATTGCCAATCCGACCTACGCTAAGTTGTTTCGCCGCCCCCGGGGACGGGGGCAGGGTGCTTTCAGGTGAGCCTGTCCTACGTTCGTAATCGACCGCTGCCCATCCCCGCTTAGGGCAACTGCGCGCCGAGCGCGAACATCATCTCCAAGAAGCGCGCGCGGTCGGCTTCGGGCGCGGGATCGCCGTCGGTCATCGGGCGCGGACGCCCGAACTCCTCGATGATGTAGGGCTGCATCTCGATGCTCAGTAACTGCCCCGCGTGGATGGTGTAGCGCGTCAGGAAGCCCTGGCGCACGCCATCGGCCCACATCTGATCGAAGAACAGGTTGCCGGGGCCATAGTGGATAAACGCGCCCGCGTGGAACTCCATCGGCTTGACCCAGTGGGCCTGGCTGCCGTGGACGATGACGGCCCCGGCCTCGGCGTAGGCGCGCAGATCGCGGATGTGCCCCGGCCACGGTTCGTACTGATCGACCTCGCGATGTTGCAACGTGACGATGGGCAGATACCCCGCGTCCCGCAGCGCAGAGACCTGCCCCTGCATCAAGGCGTGCTCGTCGGGTTGCGTGCATTTGGCCGCGCCGGGCAGCGTCTCGCTGGCGAAGAAGGCCACGCCGCTCGGATTGCAGCCCAGGAAGGCGATGTGATTGCCATTGTGGGTCAGCGTCAGCGGACGAGTCGCATCGGCGATGTCCGCTCCGCCGCCATACCAGCCCCAGCCGCGCTCGGCGTACATCTCCAGCGTGTGATGGATCCACTGGCGGCCCACATCCCCTAAGTGATTGCCGGTCAGCTCCACCACGTTCGTGCCGATGACCTCCAGCAACTCGATGTAGCTATCGTGGGAGCAGAAGACCAACGAACCGCCGGGTGCCGGGGTACAGGTGGGCGTGAAGGAGACCTCGTTGCTGACGTGGACGAAGTCCGCCCCGTCGAACCAGGGCAGGATGTCGCGCGCGGGATAGGTCACGCCTTCGCGCTCCATCAACCGCGCGGTGCTCCGGGACATCGCCGTTACGCCGGTCAGCACCACGACGGTCATCCGGTCGGGATGGCGGTTGAAGAAGGTGCCCACGTCGAAGTTCAGCAGCGCGAGGGTTTCCGCGCGGGTGGCGCTGCCCAGGTATAGATTGAAGGCCAGGGGATACGCCGGCATATCGAGGTCGCGGGCCAGCGGCGTCTGGTTATCCACATGGAGCACTTTCCACTCCGGCGCGAGCGCGTCGAAGGGCAGCAGCGCCCAGGCATCGAGGCTCTGTGCCGTCGTCAGCATGTGCGTCGCGGTGATGGTCTGGACGTAGCCCGCCGGCTCGCCCCAGTGATGCGCGATGACGGCGCGGGTCTCCGGCGAGACCAGGAGCGGGCGCGCGGAGAGCAGGCCCGCGTCCTCGGCCCCCGTCCATGCCGCGCGCAGGTCGTTCAGCGGGACGCCATCGGGGATGGTGAAGAACGGGGCGGCCAGGGCGTAAGTCCAGCGGCCTACGGGCATCTTGCCGGGGGGATCGCCCGCGCTGAGGATCACGTCGGCGGCACCATCGCCGCGCCACGCGAAGTGGACGCTGTCCTCGGCGGCGATGGCTTGCAGGCGCGCGCAGGCCGTTGCCGGGACGCCCTCAGTGCAGCCCACCGTCACTGGGAAGGCGGGCGTGGCTGTAGGGGAAGGCGTCAGGGTCGGCGTGGGCGCGGGGGTACGGGTGGGCGTCGGCGTCGGGCCAACGGTGGGTGTGGCGCATCCGGTCAGCACAGCCAGGGCCAGCAACACGCCAATTAATCCTACTGAACGCACATAGTGAGTTTTTCTACCCATAGTCACCTCCTGGGTCGGTAATGTTCAGGACACAACCTTAACTCTACGGAAAGCACCCTGTTTGGGACACGGATAAACACAGATTTCACGGATAAAACCAAAAAAATCCGTGTTTTTCCGTGTAAATCCGTGTCCTTACTTGAAATCAACCGGGGACTTCTTCTTGTCACGGGATAGTTTTGCGCTACTACGATTTTTGGACTTTTTTCAATGGCGTCACCCTAAAAATCCGATTTTTTAGAAAATTGATCCTAGAGGGAGATTTTTCGCACGCGAACTTCAGCTAGGTAGTAAGTTGCGTGTGGAAAAATCGGATTTTTGGCAATACCGCAAAAGTCACTCTGTTTGGGACACGAATAAACACAGATTTCACGGATAAAACCAAAAAAAATCCGTGTTTTTCCGTGTAAATCCGTGTCCTTACTTGAAATCAACCGGG
>SLSP01000116.1 GCA_007130345.1 Thermoflexales bacterium | reverse complement strand
GGCGTGTATCCCGACGGCGTCGTCTGGATCGCGCTGGACGCTATCCAGGCCGCAAGCCTCATCGTCCCCACCATCGCCCAGGGCCTGGGGATGACCCTCTACGGCAAGGAGCCGCCGGAGGCGCAACTGCGCAACTACCTCCGCGAGCGGACGCTGCTGCTGGCGCTGGATAACGCCGAGCATCTGCCGGAACTCGGCGCGCTGGCGGATCGACTCCTGCGCGGCGTTCCCGGCCTCACCCTCCTGGTCACGTCGCGGGAGCGGTTGGCCTTGCGCGAGGAATGGCTTTTCGCGGTGGAGGGGTTGGCGCAACCCGACCGGGCCGCGCTCTTCGTGCAGACCGCCCGCCGCACCCATCGCAAGTTCGCGCCCGGCCCGGAAGACCTCGCCGCCATCGACGCCATCTGCCGCTTGGTCGAAGGGATGCCCCTGGCCCTGGAACTGGCCGCGCCCCGGATCATCGGGCGCTCCTGCGCCGCGCTGGCCCGCGATCTGGCGACCGGGCTGGATGCGTTGCAGAGCACGCTGCGCAACGCGCCGGAACGCCATCGCAGCGTGCGCGCGGCCTTTGAGCACTCGTGGGAGAGATTGCCGGACGCGGAGCGTGAGGTGTTCGCCCGCCTCGCGGTGTTTCGGGGCAGCTTCACCGCCGAGGCCGTTCGGGCCGTTGTGGGGGACGCGGCGGATTGCCTGCCGGGGCTGATCGCGCAATCGCTGGTGCGCCACCTCCCCGATGGACGCTATCAACTGCACGGCCTGCTGCGCCAGTTCGCTGCCGAGAAGCTCGCGGCAGAGGAAGCGACCACGACGGCGGCCCGCCACGCGGCGTTCTACGCCGTCGTCCTGGCCGAGCGCGAGCGCGACCTCAAGGGCGCGGAGCAGGACGTTGCGCTCCAGGCCATCGCCCGCGACCTTGCCAACGCGCGTCAGGCGTGGACGTGGGCAGCAGAGCATCACCGGCTGGACGTGTTCCGCCGCGCGCAGGAGGGCTTGTTCGTCTTTCTCGCGTTGCGGAGTTGGTATCAGGAGGGCGCGACGCTGTTCGCGCGGGCGGCGACCGCGGTGGGGGAGCGTGATCCGCTGCTGCTTGGGGGGCTGCTGGCGCGGCAGGCCCGCTGCTCGGAGTTCACGCGCCCCGCCGAAGAGGCGACGGCGTTGTACGAGCGCAGTCTGACCTTCTTGCAAGGCCAACACGCCGAGCGCGAGACCGCCCTCCCGCTGTATGGCCTGGGTTACATGGCGCATCTGCGCGGCGATTACGCGGCGGCCCGGCAGTACTTCGAGGAGAGCCTGACGCGCTACGAGGCGGCAGGCAATCGCTGGGGCGCGGCCAATGTCCTCAGCAGCCTGTGCCTGACCTTGCGCCGCGAAGGGGATTTCGCGGCGGCGCGGGATTGCGGCCTGCAAAGCCTCGCCATCCGCCGCGACCTGGGCGACCGCCGGGGGATCGCCTCGTCGCAGAACAATGTGGGCCTCGTGCAATGCGCGCTCGGCGAATACGCCGCCGCCGAACGCGCATTGCGCGAGTCGCTGACGCTCTGCCGCGAGCTAGAGCATACCATCGGCGCGGCCAACGCGCTGACGGGCCTGTGCCACGTTATGTTCAGAGCGGGCGATGTGGCGAAGGCGACGCAATATCAGCAAGATGCGCTGGCTCTGTTCCGCGAGGTGGGCGATCTGTGGGGCGTGGCCCTGGCGTTGAATAACCTGGGCCAACTCGCGCTGGAATGTGAGGACGCGGCCACGGCCCGTCCGTTGCTAGAGGAGGCGGTGGCGGGGTACCGCCGGGCGGGGGTTCAATCGGGATTGCCTAACACCCTGGGCAATCTGGGGCGGGCGTGCGAGATGCTCGGCGAGGTCGCCACCGCCGCGTATCATTTCCACGCGGCGCTGACGCTGGCGTTGGAGCTACACGACCTGCCCTTCGGCCTGGAAATTCTCACACGGGGGACGGCGCTGTTGGCGGATCAGCAGCCCGCCGCTGACCTGGTGTCGGTGCTGACCTTCATCCTGCGTCATCCCGCTCTGTTGGGGGAGACGCGCCGCACGGCTACCGCGCTTCAAACGCGCCTGCAAGCCACTATCCCGCCGGAGCATGTCGAGAGCGTCGCCCCGCGCGACTTTCAGGCTGCTGCGGCCATCATCGCGGTTCGGCTGGACGCGATCATGCAATCGGGTGGAGACAAATCCCGCGCCACCCACGTTGGCGGGTGATGACGCGCGCTGCTAGTATAGCGCGGCGGAAGTTCCTTACCCAGTTAGCCTCGCTCAGAGCGGATCGTCAGATCCGCGACTATACGTCGGAACGGGGAACTGACGTTCCCCTTGGAGCACATTCAAGTGGGGAGTTGTTTAAGCCGCGCTGCTAGATGAGTTGGCGGATCACCATCACCACTTTGCCCTGCACCTGGACATTCTCGGCGGGCGCGTAGATGGGGTCCATCGTGGGATTTGCCGGTTGCAGGCGGATTTGGCGGCCTTCGTAGTAAATTTTCTTGAGCGTGGTTTCCTCGTTGTTGATCCAGACGGCGGCCATTTCGCCGTTTTCCACCCGCGATTGCTGGCGCAGGATGACGGTGTCGCCTTCCTGGATCAGCGCGTCGATCATCGAGTCGCCCTTGACCCGGAGGGCGAAGAGGTGCGCGGCATCGCGCCCGAACAGCGCGCGGCTGATTTCCACCGTCTCCGTGCCGGGGAGCGTCTCCACGGGGATCGGCGCGCTGGCTACGATGTAGCCCAAGAAAGGCACTTCGATGACGTCATCGTTGAGCGGGAAGTCGGTCGGTTCGAAGTTATCCCCTAACCGCAGGCGGATGCCCCGTGATACCGAGGGTTCGCGCGTGATGTAGCCTTTCTTTTCCAGCCCTTCCAGATAGTACGAGACCAGCGAGGTGGATGCAACTTTGATGCCCTCACCGATTTCGCGCACGGTGGGCGGGAATCCGTTGACTTGAATGTAGCTTTCGATAAAGTTTAACGCTTTGGCTTGACGTTCTGACAGTTTCTTGCCCATATCCGGCCTCCTTTTATCCCAAAGTATCCCAAATATCCCAATTTCATTATACTCGCACATTTGTTCTATGTCAAGCCCCGCGCGGTATTTGGCCTGGATCCTTTTGAGCGTTTTCTGGTGATGAGATTGCTCGACACTTTGCGGCGTGAGACGTGAAGCGTTTATACCAGAAATTTCTTTGCTTTCCGCTGGAAACTATGGTACTATACCTTTATGAAATGTTGCTGCATAGGAGGTAAGTTATGGCAGAAGAGACCGTTCAACCATCCGATCCGTCTGATAAGAAAAGGTTCAATCTCAACGGGAGAGCGTTATGGGACGCTTTCAAAAACGTTGCGATCATTTTCTCGTTCATCGTCAACTTCATCCTGGTGTTGGTTTTGCTCCTCTCGCCAGGCCCCGTCTTCACCGCTAAGAGCCAGATCGCCGAACCGCTGTTGGGCGATCTCGACGCGGCGTTTGCGGCCCTGGGGGATACCGTCATCGTCTCCACCGTCGAACTGGATGACACGATGCCCGTGATTTTCGACTTGCCGCTGGCGCAAAACACTAATGTGATCCTCACCGGCCAGGTTCCGCTGCGTGCGCCCGCCACCTTCGCGCTGCCCGGTGGCGGGGGATCGATTAATGGCACGGTGAGCCTCAATCTGCCCGAAGGTATGGTTTTACCCATCTCGCTTAATATGATGGTGCCTGTCAGCACGACCATTCCTGTGGTGCTGAATGTGCCGGTAGAAATCCCGCTGGCCGAGGCCGGGATGGCCCCGGCGATTCACCAACTGCGCGAGGTCTTCCGCCCCATCACCGGGATGCTGCAATCGCTGCCGGACTCGCTGGGAGAAGTCGTCCAGCCGACGCGCCCATGACCGACCGCCCCGTCTGCAACTACGAGGGGTCACGGTACAGCACTGAATTCTGGAACGCCGAGCGGGCCTACGAGGACGCCGCCGAAAGGGTTGCCCTGCGCGCGCTGTTGCCGCCGCAGGGCAATGTGCTTATCGAAATCGGCGCGGGATTTGGGCGGCTG
>SLSP01000301.1 GCA_007130345.1 Thermoflexales bacterium | reverse complement strand
TAGTCGCGGATCTGACGATCCGCTCTGAGCGGGGCTAACTGGGGAGGGACTTCCACCGCGCTGTACTAGAGTCTAGAGTATACCGGCCAAAGGAAGTTTGTGCAAATGCGGATGGCGGCGTCGCTGAGAGAGACTTACAACACGTCAAGCGTCAAGCGGCCCATCTCACGCGCTTAACTCTCCCAATACCACCTGCGAGATGGCGTACAGCTTCCCCGCTGTATCGCGGAGGCCCTTGTCCGCTAAATACATCTGGCGGCTGGCGGCGTCGGTGAAGGCGTAGGTGGCGTCATAAATCGCCAGCAGATCGAACTCGCTCGGCTTGAGCAGCGCCTCGACGTGGCGGGCGGTCATCGCCACCTCGACGGCCCAGCGCGGCCCCTGCCATCCTTGGGGCGTCTCCGCGAACCGCTCCGCCGCGATGTGGCGGATGTCGCCGCCGGCCCAATCCAGCAGCATTTGCACCTTCCCGGCTACCGGCCGCCATTGGCGGGCCAACCGCCGGGGATCGCCCGGCTGACCTTTGGCGTCCAGGCGCTCCACCTCGCGCGCGAACTGATCCATCACAAAGACGATGTCGTTGAGGTAGTTGTGCAACTCTTTCCATTCGTAGAGCGCGGTATGCAGCGTCTTGAACTGCTCCAGCGCGGCCATCAGGTGACGCGGTTGCGGATCGCCGGCGGGCAGCGCGGTACGCAGCGCTTCCACCAGCCCCGGCAGATCGAGCGCGTAGTTGTACGTGATCTTGTCGCCGCTCACAAAATCGCCGTCGGAGATGGTGGCCGTGACGTTCATGCCCGGCGGATGTTGCAGATCGCTGCCCCAGAGCAGGCCCGATTTCAGCCGCATCAGCAGGACGGGCACGGCGGCGTCGGCGCGGCTGAGGGTGAGCAGCGTGCCCCGCGCGGCGTTCAGCGCCACATCGACCTGGGCGCGGGTGTCCGCAGCGGCGAGGTTCTGGTAGAAGGCGCGGCTCAGGGCGCGGGCCGAGGGCATCGAGACCGGGCCTTGCATCGCCACTACTGCGGGGACGCCGGCGGCTACCAGCTTCGGCCCCAAGCCCAGGTAGGCGTTGGCGGTAGAACGGGTCGCGCTCTGGCACGCGGCCAGGAAGATCAAGCGCGGCTGGATGCCCTGGCGCGTGAGCATATCCACCAACTCGGCGTCGATGAGGCGGCGGGCCTCGCCGTCTTCTCCTTCGATGTAGAGCGCGGCCTGCTGCTGGTGCTTGTTGTAGATGCCGTGTCCCACAAAGTGCAGGGCGTGGTAGCCCTGGCGCAGCGCGGCCTCGATGCGGGCGAGCGTGACCGGCGGCTCCAGGATGTCCAGGCGCAGCGTGGCGGGATCGAGGGCGGCGAAGGCGTCCGTGAGCAGGGCGCGCTCGGCGGTGCCATCCAGCGGCGCGAGGTTGTAATCGGCCAGATCGCTAGGATTGGCGATGGCGGCCAGCACGCGGATGGGCCGCTCGGTGATGGCCGCGCCCCAGGGGCGCACGCTCGCCAGATAGCGCGAGAAGGGCGTGTTGGCGTGGGCCGCGAGCATCCCCTCGTCGCTGGCGAGGCATTCCCAGGGGAGGGCGTGGAGGCGCGGCGCGTTGGCATCGAGCCACAGGCGGACGCGGCGCTGCGGCGAGCGTCCGCGCGCCTCGGCCCAGGCGTCGCGCAGGACGGCGTCGGCGAAGAGGGCCGCGAAGAGCGCGCGCCCGTCGGCCTCGACATCGCCGCTCGGCGTCCACGCCGCGATCCCGTCGGCCAGCGTGCCGGAGAACTGCTGCTGGCCGTCAAGGTCGATTTCGACGGCGTAATCGGTCTCGCCCCGCTTGACGACACGGATTTCTACATCGAGGTAGGTGGTCATAGCCTCATTGTAGTACGAAAATCCGCGAAAACCAAGCGATTGGGGTGAGACGTTTTCGGCTAGGCCGGGGGGAAGGTTCCGGCGCGCAGTTCTTGCAATGTCTGTTGGATTTCCTCGCGGGTGTTCATCACAAACGGGCCGTGGCGGGCGATGGGTTCGTTGAGCGGTTGGCCGGTGATGAAGAGGAAGCGCGCTTCTCGCGCGCCCGTGCTGATTGCCGCAGCCTCTCCCGCGCCGAGCACGATCATCTGCGTGGCGGCGAGCGTCTGCCCGTCCAGGCGGATGTCGCCCTCGAACAGGTACACCAGGACGTTGTGCGTTGCCGGGGTGGGGAGGGTCACGTCCGCGCTGCCGGGGAGCGTCACGTCGAGGTACGTCGGCTGGACGGCGATTTCTGCGACGGGGCCGCGTGTGTCATCCACCGCGCCGGCGATTACCCGCGCGCGCGCGCCGCCGGGCAACGCGCACTCCGGGATGTCTCCGGCGGCGAATTCCTGGTAGCGCGCCGGCCCCATTTTGAGCGCGGCGGGCAGGTTCACCCACAGTTGGAAGCCTTCCAGACGGTCATCCACCGGTTGGGGCATCTCCTCGTGGAGAATTCCACGTCCGGACGTCATCCATTGCACCGCGCCCGGCCCGACCACGCCCGCGTTGCCGATGCTGTCCTGATGCGCCACGTTCCCGGCAAGCATGTACGTCACGGTCTCGATGCCGCGATGGGGGTGCATCGGGAAGCCGGGCAGCACGTCGGCGGGTTTGGCGGCGCGGAAATCATCGAACAGCAGGAATGGGTCTACGTGATCCAACGTGGGCAACGCGATGCTGCGGCGCAGCAACACGCCCGCGCCCTCGCGCACGTATTGGGGTTCTATCACGCGCTCTATCGAACGTAAACGGGTCATAGCAGATTAGCTCCTTTTAGCACATGACAAGTGCTGGAAAATGTCAAACAGTTGTTATCACCAGATGCCTAAAAATGCAGTAGCGCAAAACTAACCCTGTGACAAGAAGAAGTCCCCAGTTGATTTCAAGTAAGGACACGGATTTACACGGAAAAACACGGATTTTTTGGTTGACTCCCCTGAAAAAAGTCCAAAAATCCGATTTTTCCACACGCGACCTACTACCTATATGAAATTCGCACGCGGAAAATCTATCTGTAGTATCAAGTTTCTAAAAAATCGGATTTTTAGGGTTCTTTCAGCAGAGTCTTGGTTTTATCCGTGAAATCTGTGTTTATCCGTGTCCCAAACAGGGTGACTTTTGCGGTATTGCCTAAAAATGAATCCTGTCCAGGTAGCGAATGTTGGGGTCTAACTCGGCGGCTCGAAGGGGCGGAAGCCGCGCCCCAGTACGTCGCTGGCCTGGGCGATGATGACGAACGCGGCAGGATCGTGGTCGTGGACGATGGCTTCCAGGCGCGGGGCCTGAGCCTCGGTAATGGCGCACAGCAGCACGTCGCGCGGGTCGCCGCTGAACATCCCCTTGCCGGGGATGGCTGTAGCGCCACGGCCCAGGTGTTCCATCAACTGCCCGGCTATCGGCTCCTTCTGGTTGGTGATGATGATTGCCAGGTTCACGTCGGATTTGCGGCGTTGCAGCAGCCGGGGCATTAGACCGCCTGGGGGTGCTGGTTTATGCTGATACCGTCCGGCGTATAGCGCGATGCCGGTGGTGAGCAGGGTCAGTCCCACGTAGATGGCAACGACCACGCCGATGACCCACGCGCCGGGAATCCAGCGCCCGATGGCCGCGCGTTCGACCACGTCGAGGGCGGTCATCGCCGGGTAAGGGTGCATCATCAGCTTGATCCCCCAACTCACCAGCAACAGGGTGACGATCCACACGTAGTTGCGCCGGTAGCGCCGCGCCAGCGCTTCGGGCCGCGAGACGAGGAACGTGGGGGTCATCAAGGTATCGTGGAGGGCGTCGGCCCAATCGGGAGAGGGTCGGAAGGGCGGCGCGAGCATCTTGGCGAAGAACTCGGTTTCCAGCAGGCGCACGCGGTGATGCCACAGGGCGTAGTAACTGTAGCGTCGGGCCTCGGTGTTGAGGAACGAGAGCACCAGTACCAGCACCATCAGCAGCACGAAGTGCGGATTCTGCGCCGAGCCAAAGCTGAAGGTGAGCACGGCGGCGGTCGTGACCACGGCCCAGTTGGTGGTGGTATCCAGCCGGTTGCGCCAGAGGTTGGTGCGCGTCACCTCGGCGCGGTAGAGGTGAATCATCGCGGTGGCGAAATTCGCCGTGTCCAGATCGTACCCCTCGAAGTGCCAGCGGGGGCGGCGGTCTTTGGGTCTGTCGGTAGACATAGGGTTTCTCCGGGGGATAGGTAAGCCAGTATAGCGCAGCATAAAAACGCCCCAGTTGAATGCGCTCCTAGGGGAACGTCAGTTCCCCGTTTCGACGTATAGTCGTGGTTCTGAGGATCTGCTCTGAGCGGGGTCAACTGAGGGGTGACGGGCGATTTTTACCGGTCACCCCTGGCTCATTTTCGGTTACGTTTCATCACCAGCCAGCGCCGCGTAGCGCGCGATGGCTTGCCGCACGAACTCCGCATCGAAGTCGCCGGCGGGCGCGGGCGTCTCGAAGATGCGCTCTGGCAGACGCAGGCCCTCGAACGTGAAGCCCTCCCGCAGCTTGAAGGCCACCTTCCGCCGCAAAATGTCCGCGCCGAGCGCGCGCAAGCCCTCCGGCGTGACCTCGTGGCCGATAGCGGTCAGGGCGTCGCACACGGTCTGCTCGTCGTAGACGTTGCGCGCGAACAAGCAGATCACGAGGCTGGTCAGCACTTGCCGCCACTGCTCCTCCTCCACGAGCGCCCGCGCCACACCCTCCGGCGTGAGGGTCTCCCCCTTCTGCGCCGCCTTCTGGTCGAGGCTGTACCCCGCGTTGTCCAGGTGACTGTGGCGCGCGCCCGCGAGCCAGCCAACGTGACACGCCGGGCCGGTGTGATAGCCAGGCATCTCATTGCCGCCGAAAGCCAGCGCGAACTCCTCCCCGCCGTAAATTGAGGCTGCGTGATCCACGCCCCGCGCCAGGGCCGCGTAGAAGTCGGTGGGCTGCTCCACGATGCGCTGCGTCGCCGCGATGTAGGTCTCGGCGTCGCCGAAGGCCAGCTCGAGGCCGTCAGTCTCTTCCGTGGAGATGAGGCCGTGCTCCAGCGCCTCGGTCGCCCAGGCCAGCGCCACGCCCGCGCTCATCACGTCGAGGCCCTGGATTTCGACCTCGTCCATCAGCCGCAACATCCCGGAGACATCGTCCAGCTCCAACATGCTCCCGGTGGCGTAAATCGGTTCGTGGTCATAACCGAGCATCAGCGTCTTGTAGAAATACGGGTCGTTGGGATAGGGGATGCGCAGCGCAGCCAGGTGGATGCAGGCGGTGGGGCAGTGGGCGCAGGCCACGCGGCGGCCCAGGTAGTTTTCGGCCAGATTCTCGCCGGAGATGGCCTCCGCGCCCTCGAAGCGCCCCGCCTGCAAGTTGCGCGTCGGCAGTCCGCCGATGGCATCCAGCGGGAGCACGTTCTTCGGCGTGCCGAGTTCGTGGTACTTCTTCATCAATTCCGATTCCGTCGCCTTCTTGAAGATGGCGTCGTAGGCTTGCCGATACGCCTTGCGGTCGGCCACTTCCAGCGAGTGCTTTCCGGCGATGACGATGGCCTTGAGCTGTTTGCTGCCGAACACCGCGCCCAATCCAAGCCGCCCGAAGTGGCGATAGGTCTCGGTGATGACGCAGGCGTAGCTCACCTGACGCTCGCCGGCCCGCCCGATGCGCATAATGGTACGCGAGCCGCTGCCCGGCTCGCGGCGGCGGAGGACGCTGCCGGTGGTATAGCTGCTGCGCGTCCCCCACAGCGCCGAGGCGTCGCGGAAGCTCACGCGGTCGTCTTCGATGACCAGGTAGATGGGCATAGTGCTGGCCCCGCGAATGACGACGGCCCCGAATCCCGCCAGGCGGATGGAGGTGGCGCTGCGGCCCCCGGCGTGGCTCTCGCCCAGATTGCCCGTGTGCGGCGATTTGAACATCGCCACCGTTTTCGAGGCGAGGGGATACAGGCCCACCAGCGGCCCGACGGCGAAGATGATGGGGTTATCCGGGCCGAGCGGATCCGCGCCTGCGGGACATTCCTCCTCCAGCAGGCGGATGCCCGCGCCGGTTCCGCCCAAGCCCTCCGCGAAAAGCTCCGGGCGACGCTCCACCCACGAAGTGCGGCGGGTCAAGTCAATATACAGGACGCGGTTTAAGGGTTCATTGAGTAGCATGGGACACCTCCTCCAGGGCGATTACGTCGTAGGGGCAGTAGCGGGCGCAGTAACCGCAGTAGACGCAGATTTGCGGCTTACCCTCTTCCTCATTCCACAGCGCCGCGCCGAAGGGACAGGCTTCCACGCAGTTATAACAGCCGATGCAGCGCTCGGCGTGAAATTTGACGCCGCCGCCGTCGCGCACGGTCAGCGCGTCGGTGGGGCAGACGCGAGCGCAGGGCGGGTCGGCGCAGGCGCGGCAGACGATGACGATGAAGCCCTTGCGGATGCCGCCATCGGAACGGACGTGGATGCTGGACTTCGCCAGGCCGCCGAGTCCCAGGCGGCGCGTGCAGGCGAACATACAGACCTGACAGCCTACGCAGTGGTCTACGTCGATAACGCTAAGTCGTTTGGGCATAGTTACCTCCGAGTTTTGAATTTAGAATGATGAATGGCGAATGACGCTTTGCGTTGTTTCTCGCTCAAAATATCAACGCCCGCAATTTCATCTCGCACAGGAGCAGGGCGAGGGTGCCGGGCGCGCTGCGGATGTCGCCGTCGGAGCGGACGTGGATGCGGGACTTTGCCAGCCTTCCGTGTCCCAGGCGGCGCGTTTAGGGTGTCTCAACTTGCTTTACTCAATTTTTCTTCTAGCCACGCGCACCAATGCGGTGCGATCCAGATGCCGTGGGCTAACAAGATTTGTAACCCTTCCAATGCTTGCTCTTTGGGTAACAACTCGGCCAATACAGCGGCCAGCAGTACGCCCAATGTGCCCTTGACGGGTAAGCCCATCGCTTTGGCAACGCTGCGACCTAGCTTCTCGTCAATCAAAACCCAGTCTGGCTGTACCTCGCGGGCCAGAAGCAAGACTTGCATTTCCCCTTCATCCAATCCCAACAGTAATGGCTCGATAGTGGGTGTGACCGTAGGAGAAACAACCTGCAACCAGTCGGCGTTAGCGACTGCTGTGGCACCGATCCGTTCTGTGCCCTGTGCAATCACTTCTTCATACACCGCCGGCGGTACAAGCACATCATCAAACATAGCCCGCAATAGCTCCAGTTGTCCCAGAATCGTCAATGCGATGGGGGGCGTAGCGTTGACGATGACTTTCATCGGTCAAGTATTTGGGCAGCAAGGTCTCGGCTGGTCTGTGCTTCTGTTGCCATGTCTTCGGCAGCATAATCAATGACGTTGAAGCCGTATTCCGTCAGTAGATGATAGAAAGTCCAGCGGTCGCAGCCTAATATGCGCGCTCCAACGCCGGAGGATATCTTGCCCTGTTCGTAAAGATGACCAAGCGTGGATACCATCACTCGGCGCGTGAAGAGGGCTTTGCTTTCTCTGGAAGCGACTAATAATTCTTCGGGAAAGGTCAGGGTTATGCTCATCGCACGCTCCTTATGTCGTGGCCTCTGTCTTTATGTCTCCATTTATAGGGCATGGTTTTCCAGGGGGATCATGAGATACCCTCGGAGAGATTCACGAGCGCCGCAGCGACTCCGCGAAGAGCGCGCCGCCGATGATACCGGCTTCGTTGCGCAACTGCGCCGGGAGCAATTCGACGGAGACGGTGAGCCGATTGGCGAATTTGTGCATCTTCTTGCTCGCGCCCCCGCCGATGATGACCAGGTCGGGCGAAAAGAGCTGGTCAACGGTGTGCAGGTACACGTCGAAGCGCTTGGCCCACTTCTTCCACGAGAGGTCATCGCGTTGGCGGGCCGCGTCCGAGGCGTTGGTTTCGGCGTCCTGCCCGTCGATCTCCAGATGGCCGAGTTCCGTGTTGGGGACGAGGTGCCCGTCGGTGAAGAGCGCGGAACCGAGGCCCGTGCCTACGGTGATGATGAGCACCACGCCGGAACGCTTGTGCCCGGCCCCAAAGCGCATCTCGGCCAGCCCGGCGGCGTCGGCGTCGTTGAGCACGCGCACGGGACAGTCGGTATAGCGCGTGAACAACGCCTCCACGTCCCGGCCAATCCACGAATCGTGGATGTTGGCCGCCGAGCGCGCCATGCCCCGCTGGATGACCGCCGGAAAGCCGCACCCGATGGCCCCATCCCAATCGAAATGCCGGGCGATCTTCTTGACCACCTTCGCCACGTCTTTGGGCTTGGCCTTCTCCGGCGTCTCGATGCGGTAACGCTTGGCGAGCAGTTCGCCGGTTTTGGTATCCACCGGGGCCCCTTTGATCCCCGAACCTCCCACGTCAATGCCTAAGATCTTCATCGCTATCCTCCAAACATGTTGCTGTCTGCGCCTGGTTTGTCTCTATGTCCCCGTCTCGGTGACGAGGGCCTGGAGTATGCTCATAAGCCTGATCTGTTACCATTCTACTTGCCGGGGATATTTTGGCAAGTCACGTTATGTTGGATTTCGCTGGATCACGAGATTCCCGGATACTCACGTCACCCGCGCCCGAATTGCCGCGCCAAGTCCTCCGCCGAAAGTTGCAGGATGGTGGGGCGCCCGTGCGGACACGTCCGGGGATTGCGCGCGCGTTCCAGGTCTTGCACCAATCGCTGCATCTCTTCGATGGTGAGCACCTGCCCCGCCTTGATCGCCACCCGCTTGCAGATGCGGCGCACGATCTGCTCCTCCATCTCGCTGCGCACCGGCGAATGGTCTGCCGTGCTGGCGGCGATGTCGGCCAGCAGCGCGGTGGGATCGGCAGCGGTCAGCGGCGCGGGCAGCGCGCGCACCAGGAACGTGCCGGGGCCGAACGCCTCCACGTCCAGGCCGAGCGCGTGCAGCGTCGGCAGATGGTCTTCCAGCCGGGCCGCGTCGTCCGGCGGCAGCGTCACCGTGACCGGTTCCAGCAGCGGTTGGGACGGCACGTTCCCCTCGACCCAGGCCGCCATCATCCGCTCGTAGAGGATGCGCTCGTGGGCCGCGTGCTGGTCGATGAGGTAGATGCTGTCCGGCCCCTCGGCGATGATGAACATGGTCGAGGCCTGGCCGATAACGCGCAGCGGGGGAAGACTCGTGGCGGGTGCGTCCGGCCCACGCGGCGCGCGCGGCGGTTCCGGCGACCTCGCCGGCGCGGACATCGCTGGTGACGCGCCCTGATCCGCCGGAGAAAAGCGGGTTTGCGTGGCTGAAGGCGCGATCTGCGGCGCGGGTTGGAGCGCGGCCAGCCGCGCCCGTGTGGATGTGTCCGGCGGGGCGGACGTGTCCGGCGGCGCGGGATGGGGGGCCTCTGACGGCGACCAGCTCGCGGCGGCGGGCGCTTGCTCCACGACGGTGGCGCGCACGGCGCGTTGCACCGCCCGGAACACCGCGTCCCCATCGCGGAAGCGCACTTCGGTCTTGGCCGGATGGACGTTGACGTCCACCTCTGGCGCGGGCATAGTCACTTCCACGAAAGCCACCGGGAAGCGCTTGGTGGGGAGGAGCGTGTGATACGCCTGGATGATGGCATAGGTGACGCGCAAATCCTGTACCCAGCGCCCGTTGATGAACAGCGTGATGTAGCCCCGGTCGGCGCGATGGGCCGTGGTCGGCCCGACGAAGCCGCGCACCTGAATCTCCTGCCCGGCGGTCAGTTCGGCGGGGATGGGGAGCAGGCTGCCGCCCAAGTCCATCCCGTAGACCGCGACCAGCACCTCGTCGGCCACGCCTTGTCCGGAGGAGGCCAGCGCCTCGCGCCCGTCGTGGGCCACGCGGAACGCGATCTCCGGGTAGGCGATGGCGTAGCGGGTGAGGAAGGCGTCGATGTGGCGGCGCTCGGTGCGCTCCGCGCGCAGGAATTTGCGCCGCGCCGGGACGTTGTAGAAGAGGTCTTCGATGCGCAGTTCCGTGCCCGGCGGGCGTCCGATGGGCGCGTGGCTGACCACCTGCCCGCCTTCGAGGCGCAGCCGCGTCCCCGTTTCCTCATCGACGTGGCGCGTCGCGCAGGTCACGCGGCTCACCGAGGCGATGCTGGCGAGCGCCTCGCCGCGAAAGCCGAGCGTGCCGATGTGTTCCAGGTCGGCGGCAGAGGCGAGCTTGCTGGTGGCGTGTCGCCGGAAGGCCAGGGCGACCTCGGCGGCGGGGATGCCCGCGCCGTCGTCGCGCACGCGGATGAGGCCCTGCCCCCCGGCGCGGGTCTCCACCTCCACGCGGGTCGCGCCGGCGTCGAGGCTGTTCTCCACCAGCTCTTTGACTACCGAAGCCGGGCGTTCCACCACCTCTCCGGCGGCAATCCGCGCGGCAATGTCTTCCGAAAGTAAGCGAATGGGCATAGCACCTCCAGGTGAGATTGTAGTCTAAGCGGGCGAAAATCGCAAGGGGGGAGCGTGAAACGTTAGACAGGCGGCGGAAACGCGCTATAATGCTCTCCGTTATGGATACAGCATACGACTCCGTCGCGCGGTATAAGCAAGGGCTGGCCCTGCTCCTCTTTATGGGGGTATGGGCGTTGTATGCCGCGACCACAGCGCCGGGCACAATTTTCGGCGATCCTTCGGAATACCAGTTTATCCCGGCGGTGTGGGGTATCGCGCATCCGCCAGGCTACGCTTTCTACACGTTGCTGGCCGGCGTGTGGCAACGCCTCGTCCCGGTGGGCACGGTCGCCTTCCGCACGAACCTGCTGGCGGGAGCCGCCGGCGCGTGGACGGTCACGCGCGTCTTCCTGATGGTCTGGGACGTGGCGGCTCTGGAGCGGGCGCGGGCGAAGTCCGCTGTGGCGCTGGCGGCGCTGGTGGCCGCGCTCGCGCTGGCTGCCGCCTCGGACGTGTGGACGCACAGCATCCACGCCAACGCGCACATCGTCAGTGTCGCGCTCACGATGACGCAGCTCTGGCTGCTGGTGCGCTGGCGCGTCACCGAGGCCGACGGCTGGCTCTTCGCGCTGGCTTTCGCGTGCGGCGTTGGCGTGACGCATCACCCCATCACCGTGTGGGGGCTGCCCGCTTACGCGCTGTTCATCGTGTTGCGCCGCCCGCGCATCGTGCTGACGCCTAAAACCTGGCTGCCCTTCGTGGCCTGCGGCCTGTTGGGACTGTGGCCCTGGCTCTATCTGGTCTTGCGCAGCCCCCACGTCCCCTTCGGCCCGACGGATATGAACACCTGGGAGGGCTTTCTGCGCCACGCCACGGCCCAGGGCTTGCGCGTCAACCTTTTCCACTTCGGTCTGGCGGATCAAGCGGATCGGCTGCGCGTTTTCTGGACGTTGCTGCGGTTGCAGTACGCCTGGCCCTTGCTGGCGGTGATGGTCGGGGGCGCGGTGGCGTTGGCGCGGCGGCATCCCCGCGTTGCCGCGCTGTGGGGCCTGTTCCTGCTCGGCCACGTCGGATTCACCATCAACACGGTGCAGGACGTGATGGCGTATTTGCTACATCCCTTTGCGGCGTTGGCCTTGCCTCTGGGATGGGGCGCGCTCGCGCTGTTGGACGTTGTTGGACAGCAGAGGCGCGCCTCGCGGTGGGCGTTGCGCTTCGCGGTGGCGGGATTGTTGCTGCTGCCTCTGGCGACGATGGCTGTCACGTTCCCGCGCATCTCGCTGCGCGCGTGGGACGACGCCGATGCCTACGTCGCCCGGCTGGCGGCGCGCTTCGATGGGACGGGCGCGGGCGCGGCGCTGGCTTCCGATTGGGAGCACCTGACGCCCTACTTTTATCACACTTACGTGGAGGGCCTGACCCTCGACCCGGCGGATGTGCGTCCTCTCTATGTGACCGGGGCGTTCTCGTGGCTCGATAGCGTCTTCGGCTATCTGCCGCAAGGCCCGGTCTATCTCACCAACTATCGGCGCGACGTGCGCGAACTGGGCTTCCGCCTGCGTCCCGAAGGGGATTTGTGGCGCGTCCTCGAACCGCCGGCCCTGGAACCGGTGCAGCCGGAATATCCCTTGGACGCCGTGGCCGATGGGCGGCTGGAACTGCTCGGCTACGATGCCCCGATCCGCGCGGTGCCGCAGGGCGGCGTGTTGCCCCTGGTGCTCTACGCCCGCGTCCCGGTGACGACGCCGGACATCCTGATGCCTTACGCGCGTTTGGGCGAGATTGAGCAGCGCTGGACGACGGACAGCCGCCGCTTGACCTTCGAGTGGACGCCCGGCGAGATCATCGCCGAGCGGTACGAGGTTTTCGTGCCGTACACGCTGGAGCCGGGGCGCTATCCGCTGCGCCTGGGCATCGCCGATTTGACGGCAGGCGAGGCGGCATTGCCCTTCGATAATGGCGAGACCTTGCTCGACTGGGGCGAGATCGAGGTGTCGGCGAATCCCGCTGCGGCCCGGCAGGCGCGCGTCCTCGAAAACGCGCTGACCAACGTGGGCAACGACCTCGCGCTGCTGGATGCCCGCGCTCGCGTGGGGCTGATCTCGCGCCGGGCGGGATGGGAGCAGCCGCTGGCGGTCGCGCCGGGGCAGGCGCTCCACCTCACGCTGACGTGGCGGGCGCTGGCGCGTCCGCGTACCAGCTACACGGTCTTCGTCCATCTGAGCGACGCGGGCACCGGTGCGCCGGTGCTAGGCCGCGACATCACGCCCCTCGGCGGCTCCTTCCCCACCTACCTATGGTTTCCCAAATGGATCGAGGGCCAGCAGGTACATGACCCGATGCGACTGGTCATCCCGCCGGAGACGCCGCCGGGGGAGTATTGGTTGCAGGTGGGGGCTTATGAGATGGGGAGCGTGCGGCGAATTCCCCAAATGGATTTTGCGGGTACAATGATAGGCGACCGCTGGATTTTAGGGCCGGTCATCGTGCGCCCTTGAACCGCCCGGCGGATTAGGCAGGAGGTTGACTGATGGAATGGGTTTTAGTGCCGTGGGTGATTGCCGCGACGATTTTGCTTTTCGTGGGGCTGTATGGGTTTTTCCAGCTAGAAAAGCGGGTGAAGAGCATTGAAGAACGGTATCAGAAGATTTTAGCACTGGCGGATGATGCAGATCAGGCCACTATTGTCAAGATTCTCACCCGCCTGGATGAGCAAAAGCTGCGGTTGGGCCAGATCGAAGCGACTTTGCAGCGCTTCGGCGCGATTCTGCCGCACACGATTCAGGGGCACGGTGTGGTGCGCTACAGCGCGTTCTCTGACGTGGGCGGGGATCAGAGCTTCTCTCTGGCGCTGGTGGATGAGCGGGGCAACGGCGCGCTGCTGAGTGGCTTGCACGGGCGCGGCGAGACCCGCGTCTATGCCAAGCCGCTGACCCAGTGGCGATCCTCGTACAGCCTCAGCGCGGAGGAGCAGCAGGCGTTGGGGCAGGCCCGGCAGATGGTGAACGGTGGGTAGGGCCGGGCGATGACGAGACATCCACGCGCGCCGCTCCCCACGCTCGATTACGATCAGGTGGCGGATACCTACAACACCCGCTTCCACATGGAACACGACCGTCCCCAAGTGGCCGCCGCTGTGTGCGAGCTGGCCTATGAGGTGGCCGCGTATCGCGTGTTGGAAGTGGGGTGTGGTACCGCGCGCTGGTTGGCCGGGTTGAGTGATATGGGGATGGCGGCGTATGGCCTGGATCCCTCGTGGGGGATGTTGGCGCAGGCTCAGGCGCGGCCCGCGTTTTTATCCCTCACGCGGGGGCGCGGTGAGCAGTTGCCCTTCTCGGACGCGACTTTCGATCTGGTGTACTGCGTCAACGCCATCCACCACATGCGCGGCCAGCGCGATTTTGTGCAGGAGGCGCGGCGCGTGTTGCGGCGGGGCGCGGTGGCCGTCCTGGCCCTCGATACCCGCGCGCACCGCGACGATTGGTACATCTACGATTATTTCCCCGGCACTTACGCGCTGGATTTGGCGCGGCATCCCGATCACGCGGAGGTGTTGGAGTGGCTGCGCGATGCCGGTCTCAAGCGGGTGCAGCGCCACGTCGTGGATCGCATCGCGGCGGATAAGGTGGGCCGCGCGGTGCTCGCCGATCCCTTCTTGCGCAAGGACGCCGTCTCTCAACTGGCGATGTTGAGCGACGCCGCCTATGATGCCGGTATCCGCCGCATCCAGGCGGCTATCGCTGCCGCCGAGTTCGTCGGCGAGACGCTCATCTTCCCCACGCGCCTGGTTATGGAGATGCTGGTGGGCTATTTGGAGTAGCGCGCGCGCTGTATTGCTAAACCACACCCGCCGGAGAACACTCTCCGGCGGGTGTGGTTGTGGTTCGGTTGACTAATCGAAGCGCGAGTGTAGCCCCTTATCTGGACGCTGATCCATCTCGCCGGCCAGTGCCGGTTCCATTGCCACGCCGTGGCGATATTGGAACGGCCACATGCTCTTGAGATGGAAGAAGGCCACCCGGTCGCCGTCCCGCATCACGCGGTCGAGGTCGGGTTGCACCCCCGGCATCGCGCTCAAGTTCCCGTTGATGAACGTCATCCCGCGTTCCTCGGTGGGCATCTCCAGGTGGGCCAGCACATCGCGCACGGTACTGCCCGCGGGCAGCGTCGGCGCGCACTGTGCCGTTATGTTATCCTCGCTGCCGCCGTAACGTGCCAGTGTCCCGTACAGCCAAACATCCAACGTTATCGTTTCCATATAGTATCACCTCTAGGGGATAGTATAGCATCATTTGGACGCGGGGCAAATGGGGATTGCGTGGTTGTTTTGGATATAGGTCACGGATTTCCTGTTACCCCTTATGAGTCCCCTGAACAAAGTCCAAAAATCAGATTTTTCCACACGCGACCTACTACCTATATGAAATTCGCACGCGAAAAATCTATCTGTAGTATTAGTTTGACAATGGCACATTAAGGTGGGGGTTTGGACAGAGATTCGGGGCGCTGCTGGCGCTTCAGGCGGCTGGCACGCGAGCG
>SLSP01000125.1 GCA_007130345.1 Thermoflexales bacterium | reverse complement strand
GTCGCGCAAGGCGCGCTGACGAGCTACACGTTCTCCAACGTCACTACTGACCACACCATCACGGCGACGTTTGCTATCAACACCTACGTCATCACGCCGACGGCGGGGTCGGGGGGCAGCATCGATCCCGCGACGCCGCAGACGGTCAATCACGGAGAAGACTTCACATTCACCATCACGCCGGATCCCGGCTACCAGATCGTGGATGTGGGCGTGGATGGCGTCGCGCAAGGCATCACCAGCCAATACGTGTTTACCGACGTGCGCGCCGATCACACGCTCTCGGCGACGTTTGCGCTCAAGACTTACGTTATCACGCCGACTCCGGGGGAGGGTGGCCGCATCAGTCCGGCAGATCCGCAGACGGTTACACACGGGGAGGACATCACCTTCACCATCATCCCAGACGTCGGCTACCAGATCGTGGACGTGGGCGTGGATGGTGTCTTGCAAGGCATCACCAGCACCTACGTGTTTACCGACGTGCGCGCCGATCACACGCTCTCGGCGACGTTTGCGCTCAAGACCTACATCATCACGCCGACGGCGGGGGATGGCGGCAGCATCAGTCCGGCAACGCCGCAAACGGTCACTCACGGAGCAGACTTCACCTTCACTATCACGCCGGACGAGGGGTATTACATCGCGGACGTGCTGGTGGATGGGCAATCGGTGGGTGTCCCGACCACGTATACTTTCAGAGATGTGCAATTGGATCGCACTATCCACGCGACGTTCCAAGCAACGCCTGACGAACCTGCCCCCATCACCATCACCGTTAAACCAACTGAAACCTACACCTTTGAGATCACCTCGACGCAAGGGTTAAGTGTGAGCGTGGTAGTGCCGGCAGGCGCGGTCAGCGAGACCATTGATCTGGTTTACCAGGCGCACTTGACGGTAACGGACGTGCCCACCGGGTATGCTTTCGCTAATGTCAGCTTCCGCATCACGGCTTATTTGAATGGGAACAGGCAAGATAGCTTCCGGTTCGAGAATCCGATCACGGTGACGCTGACCTATCGGGATGAAGATATCGCGGGACTGGATGAGCGAACGTTGAGATTACGCTACTTCAGTGAGGAAACCAGCCGTTGGGGGGACATCAGATCGCTGGAACATAATCGGGCGCGCAAGCGTATGGTATTTTCCATCGACCACTTGACTAAGTTCGCGCTCTTCGGTTTGCCGGAGGGGGCACGCAACTACATCTATCTTCCGCTGGTGCTATCCAATCAGTAACGCCCCATCCACACACAAAAACCGCCGTCGGATTTCCGACGGCGGTTTTTTGTTGGTGGCCCCAGGGGAATTCGAATCCCCGTTTCCGGCTTGAGAGGCCGGCGTCCTAGGCCCCTAGACGATGGGGCCAACGTGGGTCACATTGTAACAGAAGCGGCGTTTTTGTCAACCACAAGTTGACACGCCCTTCAGGACTTGTATAATGCCCACATATCAGGTGGCAGCAGCGCCCCAAGCGTTCCCCCGGCTCGGGTAACGTCCGCTACCACGCCATAACTTAGCTTGAGGAGGAACATTATGCGCCAAAATAAACTACGTGTGTTGGTGTTGGGTCTGCTGCTTACCGCGCTGCTTGCCGGATGTGGGGGCAATGGAGCGGAGCAGTGGACTACGTATGAGAGCGAACTGTGGGGCGTGGCCTTCGAGATGCCATCCCAGTGGGTTGTCTCGGATGAAGGCGATGGTGTCTATGTGGCTGATAGTCAGGACAATCTTGAAACCGACATTTTCCAGGATGGCGGGGGCATTGTCATTACCACGTCGCCTTTGATGGACTTGGGCGGTTTGGATGACCCGGTCACGCTGATCGATTTCTTCAGCGAATTCATCGCCGGGGCCGGCTCCGATATGAGTGTGCTCAAAGAAACCGCGCAATTGACCATTAAAGGGCAACCGGCAGCTACTACCACGCTGCAAGGGCGGATGGAAGGGCAGGAAGGTTACTACACCATCACGGTGATTGTGGGTGAGGAGACGGTGGTACTCTCCATCGCGGTGGATACGACGGCGGATAACGCCTTCGAAGCCACCATCGACCGGATCACGAAGAGCATCACGTTCTAGAGGCCCAACAGCCTCTGGCCTTTCGGACAAAGAAAACGTCGGGCAAGTTGCCCGACGTTTTGCTTTTCCTGATGCACAAGGGCTTACGTGCGCACGCGCTTTGCCATCAGGATGTCCGGTTTGCCCAGGCCGTTGGCGTCAGGGATCACGCCGACGATGACGTATCCGAGCTTCTGGTAGAATGTGAAGGGGTGGCCCCGCAGATTCTCGATGGTGGCGATGTGCGTCCAGGGGTTGGGATACAGGTCTTTCCCGGCGAGAGAGGTCAATCCATCTTCGTCATCGGTGCCCAGGTAGATGGTGATGCCGCCCCGCTCGCGCACCTGCTGTTCAAAATCCGCCACCAGCGTCCGCCCGATCCCCTGCCCTTGACGGTCGGGCCGCACCACCAGGGGATGCAGTTCCCAGGCGTGGCCGTCATACTCCGGGATCCCGCCGATCCATCCGAGCACGGTACCGTTTTCGTCCACAGCGACGCGGTTAATGCGCGCCGCATCCATCTGGGCCTCCCGCACTTCCTGGGATGCCGCGCTCTCATCAGGCCAGGCGTTAGGCCAGTGCGCGGCGAACCCCTCGACCAGCAAGTGCGCGACTTGGCGGATGGCGGCGTCTTCCAGCGTGTTCAGATCAACGATGCGCATAGCCGCTCGTCCCTACGTGACCAGGCCCATCGTCTTACCGGCCTCGGCGAAGACGTCCAGGGCGCGGTCGATGTCCTCCGGCGTGTGCGAGGACATCACATTGGCGCGCAGGCGGGCCATATTGGGCGGCACAGCCGGACTGACGACGGGTAGCACGAAGATGTCGCGCTCCTGGCATAGCCGGGCCATCTGATAGGCGCGCTCATCCGACCCGCAGATGATGGGCACGATGGGCGTGGCGCTGTTGAGCGTGTCGAATCCGCGCGTTCTTAAGCCGGTGAGGAAGTGTTCCACGTTGCGTTGCAACGCCTGCACGCGCTCCGGCTCGGCCTGCATCACCTCGAGGGCCGCTTGAGCCGCCGCGACCTGCGCCGGGGGCAGCGCCGCCGAAAAGACAAACGCCCGCGAGTGGTGTTTGAGGTAGTTGATAACCTCTTTATCCCCGGCTATGTACCCGCCTACGCTGGGGATGGTCTTGGAAAGCGTGCCCATCTTCAAATCGATGGCATCCTCAAGCCCAAAGTGTTCTTCAATTCCCTGCCCGGTCTGGCCGAGCACGCCCACGCTATGCGCCTCATCCACCATAAGCGTGACGCCATACTCGCGGCAGAGGCGGCTAAGTTCAGGTAAGTTGATGATGTCGCCATCCATACTGAAGACGGCATCGGTCACGACCAGGCGCGCCGCGTCCCCGGCCTGCTGCAAGCGACGTTCCAGGTCGTCCATATCGTTATGGCGGAAGCGCACGAACTTCGCGTGACTGAGCAAGCAACCATCGACGATACTGGCGTGGTTGAGTTTGTCCGAAAGCACCACATCGTTGCGGCCTACCAGCGCGGCCACGGTCGTGAGGTTGGTGACATAGCCGCTAGAGTAGACGATAGCATCGTCGGTGTGCTTGAATTGCGCTATCGCGCGCTCAAGCTGCTCATGCAAGGGGAGGGTACCGGCCAGAATCCGCACCCCGTGGGTGCCCGTCCCATAACGCTCGATGGCCTCTTGCGCGGCCGCGTTGATCTTGGGATGCCCCAGGAGTCCCAGATAGCTATACGACGCGAACATTAGCATCTGGCGGCCGCCCACCGTGACCCAGGCCCCGTCCATCGCTTCGATGGGCTGAAGGTAGAAGTAGTAGTCTTGGCTCTGCATAAATTTGACTCGTTGATTAATTTCGTCCATCATACAATTCAAAAATCCCATACGGTTTTCTCCCATGTCTTCTTACACAGCTAAAAATGTCAGCAAGTTAGAGAGAAATATAACCCGAATCGCCCAGGTTGCAAATAAGCGCCGAGTATTTCGCTCACGAAACGTCTGCTCATGCGAAAAGGCCACGGCATCTG
>SLSP01000046.1 GCA_007130345.1 Thermoflexales bacterium | reverse complement strand
TCGCCGCAATTTTTGGCGCGGAGGGGAGCGCTAGCTCCCCGACCGCCGCCGCGCTCCGGGACGCCGGCCTGCCCCCCGACGCCCCCGTGCCGGTGCTGCAAGCCACGCCCGACGCCGTGTTCGCCGCGCTCGCTGGCGCGCGCCGCCTCCTCGCCGCCGGGCAAGCCGAGGTCGCCGTGATCGCCGCCGAGGATGGCGCGGTAGCCGTGTGCGACGCGGCGCTGGCCCAAGCGCGGGGCTGGCGCACCTACGCGGTGCTGGAAAACCTGACGCTCACCGCCGCGTCCCTCACTGCGCCGGAAACCAGCGCCTATCTGGACTTGTGCGCCTGCGACGAACCCGCCTGCGCCGCCCTCCGCCGGGCTTACCACGCCCCCGGCGCGGAACGCGCCTGCGCGCTCGGCGCGAGTCCCGGCGAGATGATAAGCCTGCTCAAGGCCGCGCTCGCCCTCCATTGCCGCGTCCTCCCCGCGCATCCCGGCCTCGCCGCGCCCGCCGCCTGGCGCGACACGCCCTTCTACGCCGACGCGGCCCCGCGCCCCTGGCTGCAATCCGCCGCGCATCCCCGCCGGGCCGCCATCCACACCGGCAACGGGACGCAACTGACCCTGATAGAAAGCCGGCTGTGGCCGGTCTCCGACCGCGCCACAACGCCCCACAACCGGCTTCAGCCGATCAGCAATCACCTTCTCCTCCCGCTCTCGGCGGCGAACCAGGAGGGCCTGCTCGCGCAACTGCGCGAGGCGCGGGCGGCCATCGCCGCGGCCGTCGCCGCCGCCGGGACGTGGGCGGAGGTGCGCCGCCTGGCGCGGGCGCGGGCGTTGGCCTGGGCCGACGCGGGTCTCACGCTGGCCTTGGTCGCCGAGAGCCACGCGCAACTCCTGCGCGAGATGGACTTCGCCGCTGCGGGCGTCGTCGAGGCGTTCCGCACCGGACGCCCCTGGCAGACGCCGCGCGGCAGCTACTTCACGCCGCAGCCGCTCGGCCGCGATGGGCGCGTCGCCTTCGTCTATCCCGGCGCGTTCAACGCCTATCCCGACCTGGGCCGCGATCTCTTCCGCCTGTTCCCCGCGCTGCACGCTGACTTCGCGCATGTGACGACCGACGCCGCCGGGACGCTCGGCGCGCTCTATCCCCGCAGCCTCGCGCCGCTCGACCCGGCGGAACGGCGCACTTATGAGCAAGCGCTGGCCGCCCACCCGGAGGCCCTCATCGAGGCGGGGGCCGGGTTCGCCGTCCTCTACACACGCATTTTGCGGGACTATTTCGGCGTGCAGCCCCGCGCCGCGCTCGGCTACAGCCTCGGCGAGGCGAGCATGTTGTGGGCCGCCGGGGTCTGGGCCGACGCCGATGCGTACCTCCGGGCCTGGCGCGAGTCCGCGCTCTTCAAGACGCGCCTCGTCGGCCCGAAGGATGCCGTCCGTGAAGCCTGGGGCCTTGCTCCGGCGGATGGCGCTGACTGCTGGCGCACGTACCTGCTCAAAGCCCCCCTCCCCGCGATTCAGGCGCAGGTGGATGCAGAACCGCGCGTCGCGCTGACCTTGCTCAACGCGCCGGGCGAGGGCGTTATCGCCGGCGATCCGGCCGGCTGCCGGCGCGTCATCGCGGCGCTGGATTGTCACGCCCTGCCCGCGCCCTACGACGCCGTCCTCCACGCCGACGTGTTGCGCTCCGAGGCCGCCCGCTTCCGCGAACTCTACACGCACCCCATCGCGCAACGTCCGGCAGTCGCCTTCTACTCGGCGGCGGATTACGCCCCGCTCCGGCTGGATTCGGCAGCGGTGGCTGACGCGCTCGCGCGGATGACGTGCGCGCCGGTGGACTTCCCGCGCCTGGTGCAGCGGGTCTACGCGGATGGCGCGCGCGTGTTCGTCGAGCTCGGCCCGCAGCGGACGTGTACCCGGTGGATCGGCAAAATTTTGGGGGAACAGCCGCACGCGGCCCTGGCGATAGACAAGAAAGGCGCGTCGGCCGCGCAGTCGCTCTTTGGCCTGTTGGCGGCCCTGCTCAGTCACGGCGTCCCGCTGGATTTGGCGCGGCTCTACGGCGAAGAACCCACCGCCACAGAGGTCACAGAGAACCCAGAGGGGAAAAAACCGCTGTTGACCGAGGCGCAACTGGTGGCCTTCGCCACCGGCTCGCCGTCCGAGTGCTTCGGCCCGGCCTACGCCCTCTTCGAACACCGCCGCTTGCCGCGCATCCCCAACGGCGACCTGCGCCTCATCAGCCGCGTGCTGTCCATTGACGGTGCTCCCGGCGACATCCGGCCCGGCGCGGCGCTGGTCGGCGAGTACGATATCCCCGCCGCCGCCTGGTTCTACGGGCAGAACGGTCACGCGGGCGCGCTGCCGTATGCCGTCCTGATGGAAATTGCGCTCCAGCCCTGCGGCGTGCTGACGGCCTACCTCGGCTCCGCGCTGCTCGCGCCGGAGAGCGATTTCTACTTCCGCAACCTCGACGGGACGGGGCAATTGCGCGCGTTGCCCGATTTGCGCGGGCGCACCATCGTCAGCCAGGCGCGGCTGCTCTCCTCGACGGCGCTGCGCGGCGTGATTTTGCAGAAGTTCGCCTTCGAGTTGGCCTGCGCCGGGCAGACGTTCTACACGGGCGAGGCGTCCTTCGGCTTCTTCGAGCGGAAGGCGTTGGAGAACCAGGCCGGCCTCGACGCCGCGCCGACGCCGCCCTGGTATCGGCGAGAGGGCGTGACGCTCCAACCGCGCATCTGCCTGAAGCGCGGCCCGCTCGATCTGCTGGACGCGGTGCAACTCTCGACGCAGGGCGGCGCGCACGGGCAGGGCTACATCCACGGCCGGATGACGGTCAACCCGCAGGCGTGGTTCTTCGGCTGCCACTTCTACCAGGACCCGGTGATGCCCGGCTCGCTCGGCGTGCAGGCCATCCACCAGGCGCTCGGCCTCTACGCGGAGCAGATGGGCGCGCGCGGCCCGCTGACCCCGCTGACCGAGCACGTCACGCGCTGGAAGTATCGCGGGCAGATCACGCCGCAAGACCACGAGGTACAGGTCGAAGTCTCGCTGCGGGAGGTAGTGGAGGGCCGGGATGGCTTCACCTTGCGCGGCGACGCCGGCGTGTGGAACGGCGACCGGCGGATTTACGCGGTGGAAGATGTGGGGGTGAGTGTGAAACGTGAAACGTCAGGGGGTTTTGACGTTTGACGCCTGACGTTTGACGAGGCCAAGCGTGAAGCGTAAAACGTCAAGGGGTTGCAGCGGATAAAGGAATGCCTTCGGCGGCAATGTTGTGATGCAGGCTCAAATTGTGCGCGGCCATTCGGTCCCAGCGCGCTTGCCCGATCACACGCGGGCCGAGCAGCACATCATAATCCAGGGAGACGCGCGCGGCCAGAGTATTGATCGCCTGTCGCAACGACCAATCTTCCTCGCGCACCAAAATCAAGAGGTCAATATCCGATTCGGCGTGACTGTCGCCGCGCGCTTTAGAGCCGAAGAGGATCGTTTGCACAATCCGCTCCGGGAATCTTTGTTGCAGGCGGGAGATAAAAACCGTGATCGCCTCGCGTTCTTGAGTGGTCAGGTATTGAGGGAAAGGCATCATAGCCATCCTGCCTCCCGTAGATAAACTTCTATACGCTCTACAAAACGTTGAGCATCCTTTACATCTTCCTGCGCGGCCTGAGCATCTACTGGCAGTTCAATATCGTAATCGCTGGTATGCCGATTCTCCATCACACGCCCATAAATATCGCTATACTCAGCCTCAATCACTCCCGACTTAACGAAGTATTGACGAAATGCCGCAATTACGGCAGTATGTTTGCCCCGGCTGAGTTGTCGAGTAATTAACAAAGCGTTAGCCGCATAGAAAATCGCATAATAAGCGCGGTTGATCGCCGACCCATAGAAATCATTGTGTAAGTTATGGCGAGCGACCTCCAACATTTGATGCGCTTGTTGAAGATACAAGTTGATCTCATAGGCGTTGGTTTGAGTTTCCATAACACCTCCGTGCTATAAGTATAGTCAGCATCGAGAAAAAATAAACCAATGGGGCGTCAAACGCGAACCGTCAAGAGATTTTCACGTTTCACGTTT
>SLSP01000398.1 GCA_007130345.1 Thermoflexales bacterium | reverse complement strand
CCAGGCAATTGCGCTTCTCGTCCAACGTCCAAATCCCGATGAAATAATACGCGAAGCTATCCTGAATCAATGTCACAACCTGGGGCAATAACTCTTCCAGATTGAGAATAGAGGTGGCCTGTCGCCCCACCTGACTGCTGGTCTCTAGCGCGCGATTGGTCATCTGCAACTCGTGATTGAACCAGTCACGCTCTTTGAGCGCCATATCCAGCTCTTTCTGCTTCTGATAATACTCGTCGCGTCGCTCGCGGGTCTGTAAATAACTCTTCACAATCGCCGATGTGGTCTGATAAAGGTTGCCCACCGTGACATGCGCCAACGCCGCCGATAATAGGGTCAGAATGAGGGCGAACAGGTCAGAGGTTTGATCCATGCCGGGCGTGCTCGCGGCCCGGAACCAGAAGATAACGATGATAAAGATGCCCAATCCCGACAGAATGAGCGCGGGCGCGCGCTTTAACAGCAGGCCCGCCATCATAGCGACCAGCGGCATCAGGAAGGGCGTGTAGCGGCGCACCGTCAGATCGCGGCCATCACTTACCAAAAGCAGCAATCCCACCCCCAAAACAAAGCTCCCCACAAAGACTTGGGCTGCCAAGTTGTAATTTTCTTGTTTTCTGAGGATATTGTAGGCATAGCCGGACAGGCCAATTGCCGTGACGAGCGGGGCGTAGATCAGAGGGCCAATCGGCGAGGTGCGGGGCAGGGCCGTCGCGGAGATCATCAAGAAAAAGCCCACCCCAAGCCAGAAGATCAGCAAGTTGCGCAGTTGCTCCTCGCGGTATCCGGCGATATGTCCGATTTCGGACTCGATATCTCGTAGCTGCTTTTCTGGTGTTTCCAACGTTAGCTCCCCTTAAAGGTGCTACGCAATAGGTCTAAACTTCAGTATGAAGACTGCGTCCCCGTCTCGGAGACAGGAGACTGAAACGCGGTCAATTCTCCGGGACTACTTCTCGCAACAACTCGGCCAAATCGGGCAAGATGATCTCATCGTGATATGTCGCAAACTCGGCGGCCTGGAGAAGCGTGCGCCGGGCTTCCTCGGTGCGATTTTGCGCCAGTTGGACACGCCCCAACGTGTGGAGCGATTGAGCGCGATCCAGATCGCTCCTGGCCCAGTTATAGGCGTACTGCGCCAAGTTCGCCGCCTCTCCCAGGCGTTCCGGGCGATGGCTCAGGTAGAACTCGGCCAGTTCTCGCTGCGTCATATACCCGAAAGGTTCGAGGTTTTGCGCGTGGAGCAGATCGCCCAGGGCCGCGTCGATGTCCGGCGGATCCTGCACGCGCCAGGCCCACGACCGCGCGATGTAAACCAGGGGTAGCCTCTCGGTGATGCTGATTGCGCGTTGCGCCGCGCCCATCGCTTCGGTGGCATCACCGACGCGCGCCGCCGAGATAGCCAGCCACGCCTCGGCCTCCACGTAATCGGGATCGATTTCCGCCGCCCGGTCAAAAGCTGCCGCGGCCGCCTCATAGCGGTTCTGGTAATAGAGGAGAGTCGCCAGCCCAAAGTGCGCCGCCGTCAGATCGGGGTCACGGTCGATGGCTTGCTGGTAAGCCCCCACAGCTTGTGTCCAGTAGCGCAGGTAGAAGTTAGCCTTGCCAATCCCAGAGAACGCCAGAGCGTTGTCCGGGTCTACGGTCAGGACATGCTCAAAGTCACGCGAGGCCGCCCCATAAGCCCCCATCGTCAAGTAGAGGTTGCCGCGTTCTATACGCAAATCCACATTATCGGGATTGACGGTGATCTGGCTATCGAGGCGGGTGGAGACGGGCAGAGGCGTCGCGGTCGGCGTAGGCGTGGGAGTCTCAGCCGGTGTGGGCGTCAGGGTAGGCGTCAACTCGACCTCCGCTTCTAACGTCGGCGTCACAACATCATTGATGACGTCGGCATCATTATACAGCGGCCCTTCAGGCGGGGTGGCTTGCAATGACGTGACGACTACCGTGATCATCGCCGCGTAGATGATGATGAGCATCACGCCCATCGCGGCAAGCACCAGTTTTTGCCAGGTCTTAAACTGGCTCAAAGGCCCTTTCTTCTTCTGGGACTTTTGAGCAGCGGGCGCGCCTTCACCCTTTCCCTTCAGACGCCCCAGTAGTTTCTGAATGAAATTTTCTGCGCCAGGGGCTTCTGGAGGGGCTTCTTCGTATTCGACGCCTTGCAGCAAGGCGCTCAAATCATCGAATCCCTCCTCGGCCTGCGCGCCGGGATTTTCATTCGGTGGTTGTTCGTCACTCAACCCCATCATTACCTCCACTCAGTTGGGCCGCATGATGCCTGGGTATGCCAATAGTATAAATCGAGTTATATGAAAAGGCAAACAGCAGTTGCCCAAAGCTGGTATCGTGGTTATATCCGTCTGAGTATAGAGCGTATCTCCCCCGGTACGTGTATCGGGGGGATGGCATGCGCGGACGCGCCGGAGCTAAATATCTAGATTCTGTACCTCGCGGGCGTGGGATTGGATAAAGCGGCGCCGAGGCGGCACATCGCTGCCCATGAGCATACTAAAGACCCGGTCGGCTTCAGCAGCGTCTTCGATAGTCACCTGCACTAACGTGCGCTGGCCGGGATCCATCGTGGTGTCCCATAATTGCTGCGGGTTCATCTCGCCCAGACCCTTGTAACGCTGGAGGCTGTACTTGCGCCCGCGCAACTCCTTCAAAGCGGCCTGGAGCGCCTTCTCGGTATAGACGTAATCCGCGTCGCGGCCGGCCTTCACCAGATAGAGCGGCGGCTGCGCGATATAGAGGTGGCCGTGGTCGATGAGGGGCTGCATATAGCGGAAGAAGAAGGTCAGCAGCAACGTGGTGATGTGCGCCCCGTCCACGTCCGCGTCGGTCATGATGATGATGCGGTTATAGCGCAGGTTCTCCAGGTTGAATTGCCGCCCGATGCCGCACCCTAGCGCGGAGATGATGGCCTGGATTTCGCGGTTGCGCAGGATTTTGTTGAGGCCCGCGCGCTCGGTGTTGAGGATTTTGCCCCGCAAGGGCAAGATGGCCTGGAAATGGCGGTCGCGGCCTTGTTTGGCCGAGCCACCCGCCGAGTCACCCTCGACGATGAACAGTTCGCTATTCGAGGGATCGCGGCTGGAGCAGTCCGCCAGTTTGCCGGGGAGCGTCATGCTCTCCAGCACGCTCTTGCGGATCACCAGATCGCGGGCTTTGCGGGCCGCCGCGCGCGCCTTGTAGGCGGTCAGCCCCTTATCGATGATCTTGCGTGCAGCCCGCGAGTTGGTCTCGAAGAACTCGGTGACGGCTTCGGCAGTCGCCGCTTCCACCGCCGTCTTGACTTCGGGATTCATCAGCTTCACTTTGGTCTGGCTCTCGAATTGCGGGTCGCCCACCTTGACGCTGATCACGGCGGTCAGTCCCTCGCGCACATCGTCGCCAGAGAGGTTGGGGTCCTTGTCCTTGAGCACCGACAGCTTGCGCCCCACGTCGTTGATGGTGCGCGTCAGCGCGGAACGGAAGCCCGTCAGATGCGAGCCGCCATCAATGGTGTTGATGGTGTTGGCAAAGGCCAGGGTGGTCTCGCGGAAGCCGTCGGTATATTGCAAAGCCACTTCCACAATCACGTCGTCGTGCTCTTTTTCCACGTAAATAGGCTCGTGGACGGATTTATAGCTCCGGTTGAGATAGCGCACGAAGGAGAGGATGCCCCCCTCAAAGTAGAAGGTCATCCGGCGCGGCGGCTGTTCTCGCTGGTCGATCAGGTCGATGGTCACGCCGCGCGTCACGAAGGCCATTTCGCGGAAGCGCTGCGCCAACGTGTGGAAGGAGAACTCCTCATCCCCCTCGAAGATGGTGGGGTCGAAGCGGAACACAACGGTGGTGCCGGTATCGCCCTTCTTGCACTTGCCGACAGGCTCCACGCCGGTCACGGGGACGCCGCGCTCGTACCGCTGGCGATAGACCTTGCCATCGTCAGAGTTCACGGTGACTTCCATCCACTCCGAGAGCGCGTTGACGGCGGAAACGCCGACGCCGTGCAACCCCCCGCTCCTTGAGCCAAGACACCAAGGAAAAAATGACGCCGCGAAGCGCCGGGAAAAAATTTAGCCTCTTTTTCCCTCGTTTTT
>SLSP01000089.1 GCA_007130345.1 Thermoflexales bacterium | reverse complement strand
GCCCCCACCTCCGACGGGTATCGGCATCGGCGCGCGGGTGCGCGTCAGCGGTACCGGGAGCGCGGGCCTGAACCTGCGCGCCGAAGCCGGCACCACCGCAGAGCGCCTGGGCGTGGCCCAGGAAGGCGAATACTTCATCGTAGCCGGCGGCCCACAAGAGGCCGACGCGCTGACTTGGTGGTTCCTGCGCGACGAAGCCAACCCCCAACGCGAAGGCTGGGGCGCCGCCAACTATTTAGCCTTAGACACCGAGTAACCGTGTAGATACTCCCGACCCTGCTCAGACACAGTCCCCAAACGCAAAGATTTTACAGTTATGTTTGATTACCCTGAAAAAAGGGTAAAAAATCCGATTTTTTCACACGCGACCTACTAAATATATGAAATTCGCACGCGAAAAATCTATATCTAGTATCAACTTTCGCAATACCGCAAAAGTCACCCTGTTTGGGACACGGATAAACACAGATTTCACGGATAAAACAAAAAATCCGTGTTTTTCCGTGTAAATCCGTGTCCTTACTTGAAATCAACCGGGGACTTCTTCTTGTCACAGGGTTAGTTTTGCGCTACTGCGATTTTAGATTTTCTTGGCGTCTTTGCATCTCTGCGCCTTTGCGTTGATTTTTCAGTAGAGCCTGAGACGCGCTTGCCCCCAACCAGGAGACTTTAATGCCTGACCCTATTCGCACCGTACACTTCGCCGATTTGCACATCGGGATGGAAAACTACGGTCAGATTGACCCAGAGACCGGACTAAACCGGCGCGTAGTCGATTTCCTCGACCGCCTGGATGACGTAGTAGACTACGCCCTGAAGCACGAGGCCGACCTGGTGATCTTCGCCGGGGACGCCTTCCGCACGCGGCGACCCAATCCCACGCACCAGCGCGAATTCGCCACCCGCATCCGCCGCCTCTCAGAGGCCGCCGTCCCCACCGTGCTGCTCGTGGGGAACCACGACGTGCCCATGATGGAACAGCGCGCCTCAAGCATCGAAATTTTCGCCACCCTCGGCGTGCCTCACGTCCAGGTGGCCGCGAAGCCGGGACTGCTGCGCATCGAAACGCGGCGCGGCCCGGTACAGGTGGCGGCAGTGCCCTACCCCGTGCGCCAGCGATTACTCTCCCGTGAGCAATTCCGCCGCCTCTCGCAAATAGAGCTAGACCAGGCCGTGACCGACGCGCTGGTACACTTCCTCGCGGAGTTGGCCGAACAGCGCGATCCCGACATCCCCACCGTGCTGACCGGGCACTTCTCCGTGGATACGGCCCGCCTCGGTTCGGAGCGCGGCATCATGGTCGGGCGCGACGTGGCTGTGCCCATCTCCGCGCTCGCCGATCCCGCGTGGGATTACGTGGCCCTGGGCCACATCCATCAGCATCAAGACCTCAATCCCGACGCGCAGCCGCCCGTAGTCTACGCCGGGAGCCTGGAGCGCGTGGACTTCGGCGAGGAGAAGCAGCCCAAGGGCTTCTGTTGGGCCGAGGTGACGCGCGGACATACCGCGTGGCGCTACGTGCCGGTCAAGGCGCGGCCCTTCATCACCATCCGCGTGGACGTGCGCGCGGAGACCGCGCCCCTCGAAGCGGTGGCAGCGGCAGTGCGCCAGCACACGCTGGCAGAGAGTGTCGCCCGGCTGGTGGTGCAGCTCGCGCCGGAGCAGGAACCGCGCATCCGCGACGCCGACCTCGCGCCGCTGCTGACCGATGCTTTCTTCTCGCAGATCAACCGCGAGGTAGACCGCGCCACCCGCGACCGGTTGGAGGGCCTGGAACCCGAAGCGATGACGCCGGAGCATCTGCTGGAGCGTTATCTGCGTTCCAAAGGCAAGTCCGAAGCAGCGCTTCCGCCCTACATGGAATTGGGGCGCGCGCTCTTCGCCGAACCGTCCGAAGCATAAACCAGAAAGGGATAGCACAATAGCCCGGTGGAGATAGTTCCGGGAAATCGCATCAGAAAAAAGGGAGGTGGTCATGAAACCACAATGGTTGGCGTTGATTACGGCGATGGCGTGGGGAATCGGAGGGTATTTCGAGAAGAAGGGGCTGCATCTGGGGCATCTCTCCCCACAGTTGGGGATTACTATCCGCACAGCAGTGGCCCTGGTGATTTTGGGCACGGCCAGCTTCCCACAGTGGAAGACCATCACGCAGGCCGGCCCGGCGTCGCTGGCGATGATGATTATTGGCGGAGGGATCGTGGCCGGGTCTCTGGGGATGCTTTCTTTTTACGCCGCGCTCAGAGGCGCGGATTCACTGAGCCAGGTGATGCCGATTGCGTTCACATCACCGCTCTTTAGCGCGCTGATGGGCCTGATCTTCCGCACGGAGAAGCTCACATGGCAGACGGCTTTGGGCATGGCCTTGACGATTTCGGGGATTGTGGTGTTGACCACCGCGCATAAGTAGCGGTTCAACTATCCATCGGGTTGAACGAGGGGGGCGGGGTGGCACCGCGTTCTACATCCAGCCGGGCCAGGACGCCGCCGCCTAACAGCAGAATGGCCCCGGCCCACTGCCAGGATGTCAGACGGTCGCCTAGCAGCACGAAGGCCAGCCCCAGGCTGACAGCCAACTCCATCAAATTCACAATCGCCGTCTGGACGCCGCCCACGCGCTCCAGGCTGAAGAACATCGCCAGCCGCGAGAGAGCAGTGGTCAATCCGAGGGCCACGATGGCCTCATAGCCGGCCCAAGAGATCTCGCCAATGGGCACCCCAGAAACGATGTGGGCCACCGACACAATGAACGCCATCCCGGTGAGGATGTAGAGCGTTCCCGACCGCGCGGGCACGTCGGCCAGCACCCATTGGCCCATCACCATATACCACCCGTTGATGGCCGCCGAGGCGATCATCAGCATCACGCCCAGGTAATCCGTCAAGCCGCCCATCGTCCACGGCGAGGTCACGAGCACGGCGCCGCTCAGTGAAACCATCAGCCGCCCCAGTGTCAGTTGGGACATCGGCTCACCGGAGGCAGCCAGGAAGAGTACGACCCAGACCGGATAGAGGGTACTTAACAGGGAGGCCCGCGAGGCGTCGAGGCGCTCCAGTCCGCTGTAGTAGAACAGCGACCCGATCCCGTTGATCATACCCACCATCAGGCAGTTCAAGGCATCTTTCCAGCTCAGGATCATACGGCGACGCCAGAAGATCAGGTAGACCACCCACAGGAAGGTCGCGGCGACCAGGGTACGCAAGGCCGCCAGGGTCATAGGCGCGACACCGGCTTGATAGGCGAACTTGCCCAAAATGGGTGCCCACCCCAGGAGGAAGGACGCCAGCAAGCCGCTGTAGATGCCCGAAAGTCCCCGGCGTGTGTGTTGGTCTGGGCTGCGTTTGGCTTTCACGACTGCGGCCTCGATTGCTCACGCGGGTGTGATAAGCCGCGTAACGCTGCCCCGCTAACTGGACTAATGAAGTACACTCTTCTCATTGCGCTTTTCCGTGCTATACTTCTGACCTATGACCCGGAAACAAAAAGGTGTTTTGCTGATTTTAGGTATGCTGAACCTCATCGTCATCCTCGGCGTGGGAAGCATTATCCTCCACGATGCCTGGCAGACTATCAGCGCGCCGCCCCCGCCGCTTGTGATAGTCACGCCGACGGCTTGCGAACAGCAATTGCTGGCGGCGTTCCCCGCGACAATGCACCCTGCCAGCACATGGACGCAACAGCAGCTTATGCTGCAACTCGCACTCGCCGAGTCGCCTGGGCCGGAGAATGCCCAACACTTGTGGGCGGTTCTGGATACGCTGGCCGCCATTTTTCAGGAAGACTGCCCGGTGCCTGAGACGGTGGTGATCGCGGTGTCGGTCGGTAGCGAGATACAGCACCGGCATCTGGTGCAACTTTCCGGCACCGACATAGCCGCGTGGCTCGCGGGCGATCTGAGCGAGGACGCGCTCGCCGCGCAGTCCCGCTATCGGCACATCATCGAGGTCGCTCCCGGTGAACCCTAGTACAGCCCGGCGGAAGTCCCTCCCCAGTTAGCCCCGCTCAGAGCGGATCGTCAGATCCGCGACTACGCGGCGAACCGGGGAACTGACGTTCCCCTTGGAGCAAATTCAACTGGGGAGTTATTTATGC
>SLSP01000376.1 GCA_007130345.1 Thermoflexales bacterium | reverse complement strand
CGGTTGATTTCAAGCAAGGACACGGATGAGTCTCCTGAAAAAAGTCCAAAAATCCGATTTTTCCACACGCGACCTACTAAATATATGAAATTCGCACGCGGAAAATCTACATCTCGTATCAAGGTTCTAAAAAATCCGATTTTTTAGGGTGCTTTCAGTAGAGTCATCCGTGTCCCAAACAGGGTGACTTTTGCGGTATTGCATTTCAATCATCGGCGTAGCGGGTTTTGACGCTTCACGCGGCAGATATGTGCTTGCTTGTTTGGTGAGACTTTGGTATACTTGCACACAGCACAGTAACCGCCATTGAAAAGGAGTGAGCCTTTGGAATCAACAGGAACGTTAGTTCGGGTTGTTGGGGTGGTGGTGGATGCGATATTTCCTTCCGGCAACTTGCCTAGCATACACAATGCCCTGGTGGTTCAAAAAGACGATGGCGAGGATTTAATCGTCGAGGTTCAAGAGCACATCGATCCTCACACAGTGCGCGCGGTGGCGATGGGGGGGACTTCGGGGCTGCGGCGCGAGCTTCCCGTGATCGATACGGGCGCGCCGATCTCGGTGCCGGTGGGCCGGCCCACGTTGGGCCGCCTGTTCAACGTGTTGGGCGAGCCTATCGACGACCGGGGGCCGGTAGAGGTGGTGACCCGGCACCCCATCCACGCGAGTTCCCCGCCCTTGCGCGAACAGCGCGTGGTCTCGACTATGTTCGTCACCGGCATCAAGGCCATCGACCTGTTGACGCCCTATCCTAGCGGCGGCAAAATCGGCCTCTTTGGGGGCGCGGGGGTGGGCAAGACGGTGCTGATGATCGAGTTAATGGGCAACACCATACGCGAGCACTCCGGGATTGTGCTGTTTGCCGGGGTGGGGGAGCGCAGCCGCGAGGGGAACGACCTGTGGCTCGAAATGCAGCAGAGCGGCGTGATCGACAATACCGTGCTGGTCTTCGGGCAGATGAACGAACCACCGGGCGCGCGTCTCCGCGTCCCGCTGACCGCGCTGACGATGGCCGAGTATTTCCGCGATAACGAGCGGCGGCAGGTCTTACTCTTCATCGACAACATCTTCCGCTACATCCAGGCCGGGGCCGAGGTTTCCGCGCTGCTCGGACGTTTGCCGAGCGCGGCGGGCTATCAGCCGACGCTGGAGAGCGAGATGGGCGATTTGCAGGAGCGCATCACGACGACCAGTAGCGGCAGTGTGACCTCGGTGCAGGCGGTCTACATCCCCGCCGACGATCTGACCGACCCCGCCGTAGTCGCCACCTTCGCGCATCTGGACGCCTCGACGGTGCTCTCGCGGCGGCAAGTCAGCCAGGGGCTATATCCCGCCATCGATCCGCTGGAATCCACCAGCTCTCTGCTCACGCCCGATGGCGTGGGCCAGGAGCATTACGACATCGCCATGCGCGTGCGCGAGATGTTGGCCCGCTATGAGGCGTTACAGGACGTGATCGCCATTTTGGGGATTGAGGAATTAAGCCCAGAAGACCGCCTGGCCGTCCATCGCGCGCGGAGGGTGCAGCGTTTCTTGACGCAGCCCTTCTTCACGGCGGAGCCGTTCTCCAGCATCCCCGGCGCGTCGTTGCCGCTGGCGGAGACCTTGCGCGGCTTCCGTGAGATCCTCGAGGGGTATCACGACCATCTGCCGGAGCAGGCTTTCTATATGGTGGGCAGCATTGATGACGTGGTGGCGAAGGCGCGCGGGTTGGAGGCGGAGGAGGCCCGCGAATGAAGTCGGAGCACCTGCGCCTGGACGTGCTCTCTCCGGTGGAGACGATCCTGGCTGTGGAGAAGGTGGCCTGGGTGCAAGTCCAGTTGGCCGATGGCGGGGGGCTAGGCATCTATCCGGGCCACGCGCCGCTGGTGGCCGAGACATCGCCGGCTCCACTGCGCTATCAAGACGCCGATGGCGAACACACGGTGGATTTGGAGTCGGGCGTGTTGCACATTAAGAGTCAGGGTGTTGAACTTTTCGTTTGCGCGATTGCGGAAGACGCGCCGGATACTACTGAGGAAGCCGTTACCGCCGCCGCTTTCGACCGCCTGGCAAGTGAATTGCTGTCCACATTGCACGTATCATCCGCTACCGATGAAGCGTAAGTCCGGTTCGGATTTGGGGGATGTGGGATGGGATGTGACGCGCGCGATGTCTCTGGGGTGGGAATTGGCTGCGCCCATCTTTGTGGGGGTGCTGGCGGGCCATTTCCTTGATCAGTGGTTGAACACGGGCTATATTTTTACCGTGGCGCTACTCTTCTGGGGAGTTTTTGGCGGATTTTATAACCTCTGGCGCTTCGAGTTGAGCCTCCAGGCGCGAGATCGGCGGCGGCGCGAAGAGCGGTTAGAAGCAACGGAAAATGAGCGGACGGACACGATGGAGGGCAACACGCAATGATGTGGTGGCTGTGGCCGCTGTGGTTATTACTTGGGGGCGTGGTCGGATGGCTGACCATCCTGATGCACGTCTGGACGGTGGCGCAGCTCGGCCCCCACTCGCCGAGCTGGTTCGCCTTGCCGTTGGTGGCCGGGGCCTACGTCCGCTGGGGGATGGTGGTTGGCCTGTTCATCGCGGCGCTTCACCACGATGTCGTGGCGTTGTTGTTGGCTTTTGTGGGATTGTGGCTCGTCCGGCGGGTGTTATTATGGCGTCTCAACGCGGGGCGAGCTTTTGGGAAGCTCTTGAATAGCGGAGGGTGCTAATGGGCGTAGAAACACAAAACGTTATCCGGCTCTTTGGCGATGTATGGATCACCAACACCGTAACATCCTCGTGGGTGATGATGACGGTGATCGTCATCGTCGCAATTATTATGGTGCGGCGGCATCCGGCCACGCTGTACATGATCATCGAGTTCCTCACCGACATGATCGCCGACGTGATGGGAGAGGAGGCGGCCATCACGTATTTCCCCTTCCTCGGGGCTATGGCGATCTACGTGGCGGTTGCCAACAGCTTTGGGATTGTGCCGGGCGTCATCGCGCCCACCCGTGATCTGAATACGCCGCTGGCCCTGGCAATCGTGGTCTTCTTCGCGGTACATTATTATGGCATCAAGCAGAAGGGCGTGGTGCAGTATCTCAAAGACACCTTCTCGCCCATCTACCTTATCATCCTGATTCTGCCTCTGGAGATTATCGGCCAGATCAGCCGCACCTTCTCGCTGGCGATGCGCCTGTTCGGCAACATCTTGAGCGGCGAGTTGGTGGTGGCGGTGGTCATCTCGTTGATCCCCATCATCGTGCCGCTGCCCCTGGTGGGATTGAGCATGTTCACCGGAATGTTGCAAGCGTATATTTTTGCCGTCCTGGCGACAGTCTATATCAGCACAGGGGTGCAAGAGACCTCGGATTGATTTGCGAGCAATCCGCTCAAAAATAGCTCGAAGTCCCCGTCTCGGGGACGGCTCAGTTGAATCTGCTCCAAGGGGAACGTCAGTTCCCCGTTTCGACGTATAGGCGCGGATCTGACGATCCGCTCTGAGCGAGCCTAACTGAGGGGAGCCTGACACGGTAGCATGTATGAAATACGCACACAAAAACCACAATCGTTAGAGTTTTTTTTCAAAAACATTACCAAAAGGAGTTGACACATGGGCGATATGGATCCCGGAACATTGATTACTATGACGACGATCATCATCTCAGGCTTGGGCATTGTGCTAGGGACGCTGACCCCGGCCATTGTGGAGGCCCGCACGGCGGTTAAAGCCATTGAGGGGATGGTGCGGCAACCCGAAGTCGCCAGCGACCTGCGCACTACGATGATTATTGCCATGGCGCTGTTGGAATCGACGGCGATTTACACCTTGCTGGTCTTGCTCATCCTGATTTTCGCCAACCCGCTGGTCGCTCGTTTCTTTGGCTAGAACGGGGGGAACGTGGCGACGCGGTGGTGTCGGAGCCGGGAGACCGTCTCCGATCCCGCCCCCGTGTTCCGTTACAGGTGTCAGCGAAGGAGGGGTATGTCACTAGAACCTAATATAGTCACGATAATTTTTGAGATTATCAACTTTTTGATCGTGGCGTATGTTCTCAATCGGTTCGTTTTTCAACCGCTGATGGAACGCGCCCGCGAACGCGCCGCCGAGAAGCGG
>SLSP01000460.1 GCA_007130345.1 Thermoflexales bacterium | reverse complement strand
GACTGGAGCGTCGTGTAAAGCTGGCTCAACTCGCGGATGGGCTGGAAGAAGCGGGTGACATAGCTGAGGAAGGCCACAATCACGCCCAGGGTCAGCTCGTCCTGCGCCACGAATCGCCCCCCAAACCAGAGCACAATGGCCGTCGCCAGCGTCCCCAGGAACTCCACCACCGGCATAAACGTAAACGAGAGCGAGATCGCCCGCACGTTGGCGTCGCGGTTATCGCGGTTAGACTTGTCGAAGCGCTCTTGCAGCGTCGTCTCCTGCGCGAACGCCTGGATCACGCGCATCCCGGCGATGTCCTCCGCCAGATCGCCCACCACGCCGGCGTTGGTCGCGCGCGTCTCGCGGAAGGCGGCTTTGGCGTGGCGCGCGTAGATCGCGGTAGCCAGCACCATCAGCGGCAGCACGCTGAAGGTGAGCAGCGCGAGCCGGGGACTCATCGAGACCATCACCACGACGATGCCCACCAGCAGCAGCGCGTCGCCGATGAGCGTGATAAGGCCCTGCGAAAGCAGTTCGTTGATCACGCCCACGTCGCTGAAAACGCGCGAGATGGTCACGCCGATGATATGCGTGTCGTGATAGCCCAGGTGCAGGGCTTGGAGATGGCGAAACAGGTGCTCGCGCAACGTCGCCAGGACGCGCTGCCCGGTAGACGAGAGCGTGTACTGCTGCACCGCCGAGGCGCAGAACAGGCCGACGAACGCCGCCGCCGTCAGCAGCGCGACGCGATCCAGCCCGGCCAAGTCGCCCTGGGCGATGTGCTGGTCGATGGCGACCTTGACCAGATACGGCGTCGCCAGCCCCAGCGCGGTCGAAATCAGCATCATCACGAAGGCGAGCATCATCTGCCGCCAGTGCGGTTTGACGAAGGCCAGCAATCTGAGGATCACGCGCCCGTCAAACGCCCGGCCCGCCTCCTCGTGACTGCCGAAGCTGCGCAACATTCCGCGCGGCCCGCCCATCCCGCCGCTGCCGCCGATGGATAAACTCATAACATCACCGCCTGATTTGTATTAGGCCAGATTTCCCAGACTTCCGAAGTCTTACCGAAAGCTTGCTAGATTCAAGCGCTTCTCAAAGACTTCGGAAGTCTTCACGATATTTAGATATTTTGAAGCGACTCCTGCGGCCTCAATTGCCGTTGATAAATCTCCACGTACAGGCCCGAAGTCCGCAGAAGCTCCGCGTGCGTACCCCGCGCGGCGACGCGGCCTTTTTCCAGCACCAGGATTTGATCCGCCAGACGCACGGTGCTCAACCGCTGCGCGATGACGAACGACGTGCGCCCCTGCATCAGCCGGGCCAGCGCGAGTTGGATCAGGCGCTCGGTCTCCGTATCCACACTCGCCATCGCGTCATCCAGGATGAGGATGCGCGGGTCTTTGAGCAACGCGCGGGCGATGGCGACGCGCTGCTTCTGCCCGCCCGACAGCGTCGCGCCGCGCTCACCGACGTAGGTGGCATAGCCCTGCGGCATCTCCAGGATGAAGTCGTGCGCCTGCGCCGCTCGCGCCGCCGCGACAATCTCGTCCTCCGTCGCCTCTGGGCAGCCAAAGGCAATGTTGGCGCGGATGGTATCCGCGAACAGCGTTGTCTCTTGCAGCACAATGCCGATCTGCTCCCGCAGCGAGTTGAGCGTCACATCGCGCACGTCGTGGCCGTCCACCGTCACGCGGCCCGCCGTCACATCGTAGAAGCGCGGGATGAGGTTGATGATGGTGGATTTGCCGGAGCCGGTCGCGCCGAGTAAGGCCACAATCTGCCCCGGCGCGGCCTCCAGGGTGACGTGGCGCAGCACTGTGTGACGCCCAAAGTAGGCGAATGAGACATCTTCCAGGCGGACGTGGCCGCGCACCGGCGGGAGCACGACGGCGTCCGGCGCTTCCTGCACCTCCGATTCGGCGTCGAGGATGGCGAAAATGCGCTCGCCGCAGGTGATGGCCTGGACGATAGCGGGGATAACGCGGCCCATCATCCGCACCGGACGCGCCAACTGGCCCATATAGGCCGTGAACGCCACCAGCTCGCCCAGGGTCAAGCTATCTTGCACGACCAGCCGCCCGCCATACCAGATAATGAAGATGGCACCGACGTTGGTGATCAACTCCATCAGCGGCGCGTTGATAGCGCGCAGCCGCGCCGACGCTGCGGCCAAGTCAAACCAGATGCGATTCTCCGCCTCGAAGCGCGCCGTCTCCGCCGGCTCCTGCGCGAACCCCTTGACAATGCGCATCCCGCGCAAATTCTGCTCCAATCGCGTGGTGAGGACAGCCATCTGCTCTTGTAAAGCCAGCCACAGCGGGCGGATGCGGCGCGAAAAGGCATACGCCTGGAGGAACAACAGCGGCGCGGTCATCATCGCCAGCAGCGTCAGGCGGAAATTCATCGTCAGCATAATGACGGTCGTGGCGATAAACGTCACCACGCCGCTGACGAGGTACAACGTCGCCCGCCCGGTCAAGAAGCGGATGCGCTCCACGTCCTGGATGGCGCGCGAGAGCAATTCGCCGGTCTCCGCCTGGTCGTGATACGCGAAGGAGAGGTCGGACAGCTTGCGGTGGATGGCGTTGCGCAAATCGTAGGCCACATGCTGCGACGCGTCCTCCGTCCACCGCCCCTGGAAGAACGTACATACCCCGCTCAACAGCGTCAATCCAATGACGCCCAACACGGCCCATCCCAAGAAGGTCAGGTCGCCGCGCGCGATGCCCCGATCCACAATCAGCCGGAGCAACTGCGGCGTGGCGACATTCAGCGCGCTGATGAGCAGCAGCGCCACGTAAGCCCCCACCATCAACGGGGCGTAGGGGCGCAAATAGCCAAAGCAACGAAGCAGGATGGTGCGGTTTTGGATATTGGATTGGGGATTTGGGCGGGGCAGGCGCGTCATACCTCAATCTCCATCACATCCAGGAGGATGTCGAAGGCAGCGGCGACAGTAGCGAGGGCTTCGGGATCGAGGGCCTTGAGGCGCTCGCGGAGGAGGGGGATGCCGCCGAGCGGCGTCTCTTCGGCCAGACGGCGGCCGGCGGGCGTCAAATCCACATACACCACGCGCTGATCCTGCCGGCTGCGCTCCCGCGTCACATATCCGGCGGCCTCCAGCCGCGAGAGCAACTCCGACGTCGCGCTCACGCTGATGTAGATGTACTCCTGCACCTGCCCCACCGTACACGGCCCGGCCTCGTGCAAGTAGCGCAACGTGGCGAACTCGCGCCCGCGCACGCCGTAATCCTGCACCGCGCGGCTATAGCAGCGCAGATAGCGGTACAAGGTGATGAATTGTTGCATCACGCCGAGCGGGGCGACAGGTTTTGGTGTGGACATCGGCAAGCTCCTGGGCAAAGGGCGAATTCGAGATAGTTCGCTGTAGAATATTTCGGTCACGAAGTATCATACCAGAACCTAACCTGATGTCAAATGTGCGGGGTTTGTGGGACAGTCAAAACTGACAGCGCCGCGTTCTGCCATATAATCACAGTCTATGCGATGACGCTACTAAAACACACGAAGCGAGGGACAAATGACAGGAAATTTAGCTATCGAGGCAGTGATTTTCGATATGGACGGGTTGATGCTCGACACGGAGCCTATCGCACAGGCGGCGTGGCAGCGCGCCTTTGCCGAGATGGGATTTACGATGGACGAGCGCGACTATCTGCGCGTGGTGGGCCGCGCTCTGCCCGACGTGGCGCGGATTTTCAGCAAGGTATTGGGGCCGACTTTTGACTTCGCGCAAGCGCAAGCCCTACGCGAGCGGTATTTCCAGGCGCAGGTGGCCGCACACGGCATCCCGGTGAAGCCGGGGCTGCGCGAGTTGCTGGATTGGCTGGACGCGCGCGGGATAGCGAAGGCAGTCGCCAGTTCGACGGGGCGGGCGGGCGTGCTGGCGCGGCTGGACTTAACCGGGCTGCGCGCGCGCTTCCCGGTGCTGGTCGGCGGCGACGAGGTAACGCGGAGCAAGCCCGCGCCGGACATTTTTCTGCGGGCGGCGGAGCAGTTGGGGCACGCGCCGCCGCGCTGCATGGTGCTGGAAGACTCCGAAAGCGGGATCCAGGCGGCGCGCGCGGCGGGTATGCTCCCGGTGATGGTG
>SLSP01000210.1 GCA_007130345.1 Thermoflexales bacterium | reverse complement strand
GCGTTGGCGGCCCTCACCACCTTAGTCCACAACAACGAATATACCCAATGGTTTCGCTCACGCTCTATCCGTTTTGCATTCGCTGCTTGAGTTGTCGGGATGTGCCCTATTGCACAGGTTGTCATTTTGCGGGTACATCGTGGCGAGAGTGTGGGGAAGATGTTCCAGCCGTATCACGGGTATAGTTGAGGGACGGCCGGATTCCGTCATATAAGCCAAACAGCTCGGCGTGATATTGCTATCACGCCGAGCTGTTTTGTACTAAAGCCAGTTAAGGTGCCTGCCGCATCACCAGCGGCAAGAAGAACTGGTGCGGCGAAATCCACGCGAAGCCGCACACGGGGTCCGATTGCATATACGGCGTGGATGCGACTACGCAAAACCTCTGTAGCATGTGAACGGTCGCTTCGTGCCCGGGCCAGAGCACCGAACCGGTTCCCGAAGCCCCGCAGCAGTCCAGTTCTGGGATTTGCGTTTCGCCGATGACGCTATCCTCCGCCTCGCTAGTATCGTAAAAGGTCAACGTGATCGGCGTGCCCGTTTCGACGCTGCCGTAATTGGACACAGTCGCGTAAAGCGTGTGCGTGACCAGCTCTTCACCGGGTGGATAAACGGTCGGTGCCCAGACTCTACTCACTTCGATGGGCTGCGTCACGGTGACGTAGAAGCTCTCGTGGTGGGAGCCTGTGGCGTCGAAGTTCTCGTGGGTGCCTGTGACGTAGTTGGGCCACGTCAGCGTGATGATCTCGTGATCGCCGCAACAGCCGAGGTCGCGGGGCAAATCCACGCCGGCGATGGGGACCCTAGCGCCGCGTTGGGCGTAGAGCAGCGCGGTCAGGGGGTAATCGACGGGGACGTTGCCGGAGTTCGAGGCCGTGAACGTGACGGTGGCCGTGACCGGCGTGCCCGGCGGCGCGGTGGGCGTGGTGAGCTTTGCGTGGATGGCGTGTAACGTCACCTGTGGCTGCAATTGATGGGCGTACTCGTGGAAGGCGAATCCGTGAGCGGTTGGAACTCCCGATCTGAAGAGCGATCCGCCAGGAAAGTTGCCGTGATCCAGGCTGAACCAGGCCCAACGTTGCGTCAGGCGATTGTCGTCAGGCGCGTAGCCGAGCACGGGATCGCGCGCGGTGAGCATCCAGTCGAAGGTGTCGTACATAAAGTCGATGTCGTCCTGAATCTTCATCCCGGAGACCAGTCCCTCGTAGAAGAGAATGCCATATTCGGGGATCAGCAGCGGGTGGTTACGATAGCCATTATCCGCCATCCACTGCCGGAAGTCGATGATGCGCTGCCCGTAAATCTCCGTGTCCCAATGGTCGTAGACTGAGTAGAAGGTTGCCCGGTCTTGGGATTGGCTGTAAGAGGGCCAATCGGGAACCCAGCACGCGCCCCAGGCAAAGGGTTCACCCGGTGCCCGGAAGGGATAGCACTTCTCGCACAGGATGTAATTGTGCGTGGCCCATATATCTGCCGGGAGCGGTTCGCCATAGGCTTCTTTGTAGGCGGTCAGCACGCGATCCAGGTAATCGAACCGCTGGCGCGTGGGCTGGACGATGTTCCCGGCGACGATCTGAGCGGTGGGATCGGCGGCTTTGATGAGATGATAGAGATCGTGGTAGGCGTAGGCATACCAGTGCGAGATCATGTTGTCCATTGCGGTGCAATCCGGCTCATTCCCGATGATCCACATCGCCCCAGGTTGCGCCGCGATAGCGTCGAGCAGGCGTGTGCCGGTGGGCCTTGCCGTGTAGCCTATCTGGATGCCATCCTGAAGTACCGGCCTAAGTCGGATGGTCTGTGCGTATTCTATTCCGTCAAACTGTGACGCTCCTAACGCAGCCCAATCCCAATACCAGCCGATGTTGAGATACTCCATCATCGCCCTGGTCGCGCGAGCGGTTCTGCCAATGCCCATACGCCCATGGGGGAAGGGGGATGAGGGGGGCGCGGTGCTCTCAACGAGCTGTACACTCCCGCGCCCAAGCAAGAGGGCCAGCAGCACCAATACCAGAATCCAAGTTAGCCGACTATATTTGCGCATTATTTTATACCTCCATACGTGAGTTACGCGCTCATTATACACTATATCCACAAAATGTTTGGGGAATGGCAAACCCCACGGAGACGTATCTCCGTGGGGTTGTCAGATTGTTTGGCAGAATCTATCCCGTGGAAATGGCTTCGGGGGAAGGGGGATCGCCGGGTAGCTCGCCTGTGACGCGCAAGTTGGCCCGATACTGTGTCTGCCCGCTCCACAGCAGATAGCCGGCGACGATGATCGAGCCAAGCACATCCACGTACTGGGTCGCCGGGTGAGTGGGCGCAATCGCCACCGTCGCCAGTGCCGCGACAACACAGAGATCGATATATGCTTTGGCGCGATACAGCCCTTGTTGCGCGGCGATGACCGCGCTGTAATGCTCGCTCGTCAACGCGGCATAGCGCCACCAGAATCCGGTATTGAAGAGCAGCCCCAGTACGGCGATGGTGAGGCCGGGGATTACGTTGCCGCCGGGTTCGAAATCCCGCAGCCGCGCGAACGCCAAAATCAGCATCACCGCGCCGGAGCAGAGCAGCGCCCCCGCGACGCTCAAACCGGCGGCGCGTTCCAGGCGCGTTTGCCCGGCTTTGTCGAGGGCCGCGTTATGCTGTATCCGCCGGAAGACCCACCAGGAGATGATCAGCGCCCCCAATTGTACGCTGCGCCGGATAAAATCGGCGATCTGGGTGGTGGACTGGCTGGAGAGTACCGCGAGGCCCGTCACCAGCGGCGCGGGCAAGCTGAACAGCATTGCCGTCAACAGCGTTTTTTCGCGGCTGGCGGCCTGTTCTGCAGAAAGCGCCGTCATATTACGACCCCCAGGGAAGAGAAAAGGGCCATCCAGGACAGCACCGCCAGTCCCGCCGAGATCGGCACCGTCAGCGTATCCATCCCGTGATGCGAGAATAGCTCGACTGCCGCGCACACCGGCGCGCACAGCAGCGCCACCGCCAGGCTCACCCCCCAGGGCTGCCCCGCGTAGAGCAGCAGCGTCAGGAACAGGGCCATCCCCGCCGCCACAGCCATCGCCAGCGTGCCCTCGACGGTCTTCGCGCCCTTGACCCAGGCGTGGCGAATGGGCCGCCGCCCAAACCGCTTGCCGACCAATGCGGCGGCGGCGTCGCCCAATCCCCAGGCCATCATCGCCACGACAGCCACGTACTTCCACTCCGGCCCCAAGATGGCCCAGAAGACGATAATCAGCAGCGTGATGGACGCCTGCACGATGATGAGGCTGCGCTTGAACTCGCCATCTTCGCGCTCCACCGCGATCCGCCGGTAGAACGCGGAGTTTTTCAACAAGACCAGCGCGGGATATGCGATGAGCGCGAAGGCGAAAGCGGCCAGCACGGCCATATACCAGGTGCGAAAAGCCATCAGGGGAAAGATCGTCAGGGCGATCACGATGTGGTACAACTTGCGCATCACTTCAAAGGGCACTTTGAAATACACCTTGAACAGCAACGTCGGCAATCCCACAACAACAAGAAAGCCGACGTACAGCCCCAGGCCTGTCAGATCATTGTGCAAGGTGGGTCTCCTTACTTTGACGTCTCATGCTACCGGCAGATCCCGGCTGGCGATAACGTCGATGCCCTCGCCGAGGGCGTTTTCCAGCACGACCTGATTCATCGTCACCGGCGCGGGAATTTCGATCTCGCGGATGGCGGCCAGCAACTCGAAGATGCGCGGTTTGGGGATGGGGGCGGCGGTGTAGACGGGCACCAACGGATGCAGTCCGCCTTTCACGCGCGCGGTAGTTGCCACCATCCGCCGGGGATCGGTGAGTTCTTCCTGGACATACTTCTCGCCGCGTGGGCAAATCTGCCCCTCGACTTTAAGCAACGTCTGGTCCTCGTGGGTCACTTCGAGCGTACACCCCACCGGGCAGGTGATACAGATCATTTTCTCGATGCTTGGCATAGTAGACTCCTCGGCCTGGAAATGACCATCGTGGCAGGGCTTACACTTCTTGCCCTGGCACACCAAGTAACTCGGTCATTGTTCCTCGCTAGGTACTGGATACATTCATAATTATACCACGCGCTATCAAACTG
>SLSP01000128.1 GCA_007130345.1 Thermoflexales bacterium | reverse complement strand
GGTGGACATCACCGAGCGCAAGGCGACCGAGGAGGCCCTGCGCCGCGAGCGCGATCTGCTCAATCGGCTGATGGAGACCAGTCCCCTGGGTATCACGGTTGTGGATCGCGCCGGCCAGATCACCTTTGCCAACCGGCCCGCCGAGCAGATTTTGGGCCTGAGCCGGGACGAGATCACCGCGCGCACGTATAACGACCCCGGCTGGCAGATCACGGATGAGCAGGGCGGGCCAATCCCGGACGCGGACTTGCCCTTTGCCCAGGTGATGGCAACCGGTGAACCGGTCTACAACGCGCGTCACGCCATCACCTGGGCCGACGGGCGGCGCGTGTTGATCCTGATGAACGGCGCGCCCTTGACTAACGCGCTCGGCGAATTGGATGGCGTGGTCTTCACGCTGGAGGATGTGACCCAGCGCGTCGCGGAGGATGAGCGGCGCATCCAGGAATTGCAGCGCGAATTGGAGTCGCTCACCATCCTGGCGAGCGCGCCCGCCACGCAGATCACGGCGCGGATGTTCGGCGTGCGATCATTGCACGAGGCCTTGCCAGAGGTGTTCGCGGCGTTGAGCCAGCGCTATGGCGACGTTTTGGAGCAAGCTATCGAACAGCGATTATACCATGTCAAACACACCACGTCAGACGCCCTCCGCGAGTTGGCGCAAAGCCTGGGCAATTTGCTTAGTGGGCCACGCGACGTAATGGAAATCCACACCAGCGTGTTACAGGAGAAGTGTATGGACGTTAATTCAATCAAGGCGCGCGCCTATGCCGCCGAGGGGCGGCTGCTCGCGCTAGAGCTTATGGGCTATTTGGTCTCCTATTATCGCACGCGCTGTCCCATCACGCCGAACAAGGAGCCAGAAGATGGAGGTCGTCATGCCTGAATTCGTTCTGAAACTCTATGTTGTCGGACAGACGGCGCGGTCACAACGAGCCATTGCTAATCTGCGCCAAATATGCGAAAGCATTTTGCGAGATAGGTATGAATTGCGCATCATTGATATTTTGGAAGATCCAGAAGCGGCGGAAGTCGAAAAAATTCTAGCCACGCCCACCTTGATTAAACTGCAACCAATCCCCCAACGGCGCATCATCGGCGACCTCTCGGATTTCGCGAAGGTATTGGAGGGGTTAGATATTCGCAAGAAAAACCAAGAACTATTGCAAGGAGGCACGTATGCCAACGGATAACATCGTCAACAAAACTGCGACCGGCATCCCCGGTTTTGATCTGATCGCGTGTGGAGGACTGCCGATACATCGCACCACGCTGGTTTCCGGATCGGCGGGCAGCGGCAAGACCATCTTCGCCGTGCAATTTTTAGCCGAAGGCATCCTACAACACGACGAACCGGGCGTCTTTGTCACCTTTGAGGAGACGCCGGAGGACATCCGGCGCAACGTCGCCTCGCTAGGGTGGGACATTGACACCTGGGAGGCCGAGGGCAAGTGGGCCTTCGTCGATGCGTCTCCCCAGACCGACGCGGAGACTCTTGTGGTAGGGGATTACGACCTGGGCGCGCTGCTGGCCCGTGTGGAGCACGCCGTGCGGCAAGTCGGCGCGCGCCGCCTGTCGATGGACTCGCTCGGCGCGGTCTTCTCCCGCTTCCAGGACATCGCCGCCATCCGCTTCGAACTGTTGCGCATCGCCACCGCTGTGCGCATTATGGGCGTCACCTCCGTGCTCACGGCGGAACGGGATAAGGAGTATGGCGACATCACCCGCTTTGGCATCGAGGAGTTCGTGGCCGATAACGTGATCGTGCTGCGCAACGTGCTGGAAGAGGAGAAACGCCGGCGCACCATCGAAATCCTCAAATTCCGGGGCACCGAGCACCAGAAGGGCGAGTTCCCCTTCACCATCATCCCCGACGATGGGTTTGTGGTGGTGCCGCTCTCGGCCATCGAGCTGAAGCAGCGCTCCTCCAAAGTGCGCGTCACCTCTGGTAACGCGGAGCTGGATGAGATGTGCGGCAGCGGCTTCTTCCGCGACTCGATCCTCCTGGTCTCCGGCGCGACGGGCACGGGTAAGACGCTGATGGTCACGGAGTTCATCGCTGGCGGCGTGCGCCAGGGCGAGAAGTGCCTGCTGTTCGCCTTCGAGGAGAGCCGCGAGCAGCTCTTCCGCAACGCCGATGGCTGGGGCGTGGACTTCGCCGCGAAGGAGCGCGACGGCCACCTGCGCGTGGTCTGCGAGTATCCGGAGGTCTCCAGCCTGGAGGATCGGCTGCTGGAGATGAAGAATATCATCAAGGAATTCAAGCCGCAGCGCGTGGCCGTGGACAGCCTCTCGGCTCTGGAGCGCGTCGCCACGAACCGCAGCTTCCGCGAGTTCGTCATCAGCATCACGTCCTTCATCAAGCACCAGGAGATCATCGGCCTGTTTACCAGCACCGCGCCCACGCTGATGGGCGGCACCTCCGTCACCGAGGCGCACATCTCCACGCTGACCGACTCCATCATCCTCCTGCGCTACGTTGAGATGTACGGCGAAATGCGGCGCGGCCTGACCGTGCTCAAGATGCGCGGTTCGCAGCACAACAAGAACATCCGCGAGTTCACTATCGACGGCGAGGGGATGCACATCGGCAAAGCCTTCAGCAACATCAGCGGCATCCTCTCCGGCCATCCGGTGCTGCTCCAAGATGGCGAGATCGAGCGCTTGCAGAGCATGTTCCGGGGGGATATACTGTAGCCATCCCCTCTGAGAAAAGCCCAAACATCAGATTTTTCCGCGCGCGCCCGCTACCTATATGAAGTTCGCGCGCGAAAAATCTATCTGTAGGATCGGGTTTCTAAAAATCCGATTTTTCACACGCGACCTACTACCTATATGAAGTTCGCACGCGAAAAACCTATATCTAGTACAGCGCGGCGGAAGTCCCTCCCCAGTTAGCCCCGCTCAGAGCGGATCGTCAGATCCGCGACTACACGGCGAACCGGGGAACTGACGTTCCCCTTGGAGCAAATTCAACTGGGGAGTTATTTATGCCGCGCTGTACTAGTGTCAGCTTTCAAAAAATCGGATTTTTTGGAGCATGTTCATAAGCTCAATCTGGTTTTGACGTTTGACGCATGACGTTTGACGTTTGACGCATGATGCGCGACGCTCAAGCTCAGTTGAGCACACAGCAACCTTATTATTGTGGAGATGCAATATGACCGTTATAGCAGAGCTTCAGGATGCGCTGGAACACGCACGCGCGCAATTTGACAGTATTGTAAACCAGAACGTTGACGGTATCCTGGTGGTAGACGAGAACGGCGCGGTTTGCTACGCCAACCCGGCCGCGGCTGACCTGCTCCAGCGCCCGGTGGCGTCGTTGTTTGGCGAGCAGTTCGGCCTGCCCTTCATCGCCGATGAGATCGTCGAGTTGGACTTGCTGCGCCCGCATCAGCCGCCGCTGGTGGCCGAGATGCGTGTGGCGCAGGTCACATGGGAGGGCGCGCCGGCCTCGCTGGTGCTGTTGCGCGACGTCACGATGCGCCATCAGGCGGAGCGGGATATGCGCTTCCAGGGCCAACTGCTGGAAGCCGTGGAGCAATCCGTCATCGCCACGCGGGTGGATGGCACCATCATCTACTGGAACCGCTATGCCAGCGTGCTGCACACCATGGCGCGCGAGGATGTGCTGGGCCGCAACATCGCCGACGTGATTCTCACGGATAAGTCCCGCGCCACGCTGCCGGAGATTCAGGCGCGCATCCGGCAAGGCGAGAGCTGGGTTGGCGAACTCTGGGTGCGGCGTCACGACGACACCGTGTTCCTGGAACAGTTGACCATCTCGCCCTTGCGCGATAATTACGGCGTGATCACCGGCATGGTCGGCGTGGCGCATGACATCACCGAGCGCAGGGTTATGGAAGCGCACCTGGCCTGGGAATCGGGGGTCAACGCGGCAGTGGCCGATCTGGCGGAGGTCTTACTCTCGACGCCGGCGCTGGACGACATCACTTACATAGTGCTCCAACACGCCCAACGGCTCACGGAGAGCGCGTTTGGCTTTGTGGGCTACATAGATCAAGAAACCGGCTACCTCGTCGCGCCAACGATGACCCGCGACATCTGGGATGAATGTCAAATTCACGAGAAAAGCGCGGTCTTCGAGAAGTTCGGCGGGCTGTGGGGCTGGGTGCTGGATCACCGCGAGTCGCTGCTGACCAACTCTCCCGGCACAGACCCGCGCTCCTCCGGCGTGCCCGCAGGCCATATCCCCATCCACAACTTCGTCGCCGCGCCCGCGCTGATTGGGGATACGTTAGTGGGCACCGTCGCCCTGGCGAACGCCAGCCGGGACTACACGGCGCGCGATCTGGCCCTGGTGCAGCGGATGGCCTCGCTCTATGCCCTGGCCGTGCAGCGCGAGCGCACCAACCAGGCGTTACGCGCCAGTGAAGATCGCCATCGCACCCTTTTCGAGACGATGACGCAAGGCGTCGTCTACTACAAGCCGGAGGGCCAGATCATCGAGGCGAACCCGGCGGCGGAACGCATCTTGGGCGTGCCGATGGAGACCTTGCTCCAGCGCACCTTTGACGCCCCGGAGTGGCGCGTTAAATACGAAACGCGCCCTGCCTCCGACGAACCGCACCCCACGACGCGCCGCCTGTTAGAGGATGGGGAAATCCAGGATGTTGTGGTCGGCGTTTACAATCCCCAACAACGCGACTATGTGTGGCTCAACGTCAGTGCTGTACCGCTCTATAATGAAGGGGAAACGCATCCGTATCAGATTAACACCACCTTCACCGACATCACCCAACGCAAGCGGATGGAAGCGCAACTGCGCGAGTACACCGAGCGGCTGGAACAGTTGGTCAATGAGAAGGTACACGAGTTGGAAGACGCCCGCGCCAAAGTCATCCACGCCGGGCGGATGGCCTCGTTGGGCGAAATGGCGACCGGCGTGGCCCACGAACTCAATCAGCCCCTCACGGCGATGCTGTTCGATATCGATTACCTCAAGACGATGGCGGAGCGCGCTGAGGCGCAGGAAGACATTACGTTAGACCTGAGCGAAGTGTGCCAAATTGCGCACGATCTCTCTCAGGACATCGACCGTTGCCGCCACATCATCAACCACCTGCGGGATTTCGGGCGCGTCTCGGCCACTTTGCCGGAGGCGATTGACCTGAACCTGCCGCTGAACAACGCCTTCATCCTCACCGGAGAGCGGCTGCGCCTGCACGATGTTCACATTGAGCGCGATCTCGCGCCAGACCTGCCGCCGGTTATGGGCAACGTCCACAAGCTGGAGCAGGTTTTCCTCAACCTCATCAGCAACGCCGAGTACGCGCTCCGCGAGATGGCCGAAAAGCACAGCGACTTCAAAAAAGTGTTGCGCGTCGTCACGTATACAAATGGAGAGCGCGTTATCGCGGAGGTGCGGGACAATGGGCCGGGTATCCCGGCAATTCACCACGAGCAGCTCTTCGATCCCTTCTTCACCACCAAACCAATTGGCGAAGGTACGGGCCTGGGCCTGTCCATCAGTTACGGCATCGTGGCGGAGTTTGGCGGGATGCTCACGTTTGAGAGCACCGTAGGGCAGGGGACATGCTTCCGTGCGAGCTTTCCCATTCATCGGCCTGAAGCGCGGGCGGCATGACGAGGTATCGATGACGAAGCTGAAAATTGTACTGGTCGGCGACATCAGCCCGACGTGGCAGACATTCCAGGAGGCTCTGGAAGCTGCCGGATACGTTGTTTGGACGGCGGAGGGCGCGGCGGATGCCCTCATGTGCCTTGAGCGGGTATCCCCGCACCTCATGATCTTCACCGCCGTCGCGGCCCGCGACTACGACGTGATCCGCACCCTGCACGCCGCCGCGCCCAACCTCGATGTGCTGGTAGCGAATCAGTCTGGCGACAATGCCGCTATCGACAAAGCCCTGCAAGTCGGCGTTGATGACTTCATCTTCCCGCCCGACACGCCGCTGATGCTGGCCCACGACCTGCGCCGGGTGGTTGAGCACACGTCCGAAATGGCCCAGGTCAATCAACGGCTGCGGCGCGTGATGATCGAGCGCGCTCAAACAGAGGAGCAACTGCGCAAGCTCTCCCGCGCCGTCGAGCAAAGCCCTAGCGCCACCGTAATCACCGACCTGGATGCGCGCATCGAATACGTGAATCCCAAGTTCACCGAGGTCACAGGGTACACGCTAGAGGAAGTCTACGGCCAGAATCCCCGCGTACTCAGAGCGGAGGAGAATCCGCCGGAAATCTACGACGCGCTGTGGGCCGCGCTCAAAGCCGGCGAGGAATGGCGCGGGGAGTGGCTCAACCGCCGGAAGGATGGCTCACTCTACTGGGAATTCGCCTCCGTCTCGCCGCTCAAGGATGCGGAGGGACGTGTCACGCACTACATCAAAGTGGCCGAAAACATCACCGCGCGCAAGCGGGCCGAGGCCAAGCTGCGCCAGAGCGAGGCGAACTTCAAGGCGCTGATGAACGCCACCCGCGACATCGCCCTGCTCATCGACGTGGAGGGCCAGGTGCTGGCCGTCAATCAGACGCTATTCGAGCGATTGCACACCACGCCCGGCACCATCGTCGGCACCACCATTTACGATTGGTTCCCGCCGGCGCTGGCGCGAGCGCGCCGAACGCGGGTGCAGGAGGTCGTTGCCAGCGGGGAGATGTTACGTTACGAAGAGACCGCGCCGGATGGCGAGGTGACGTACAACAGCATCTACCCCATCTTCGACGACGCGGGGCAAGTGGCGCGGCTGGCGATCTTCGTGCAAGACATCACCGCGCTGAAGCAGGCCGAGGCCCGGCTCCGGGAGTACGCGGAGCATCTGGCGCGCATGGTGGATGAGAAGGTGCATGAACTGGATCGGGAGCGCGCCAAAGTCATCCAGGCTGGCAAGATGGCCTCCCTGGGCGAGATGGCGACGGGCGTGGCCCACGAACTCAACCAGCCGCTCACGTCGATGACCTTTGATATTGAGTATCTCCAGCGGTTAGCCGAGCGCGGCACAGAAGGCAACGAGGTGCGCATCCCCACCGCCGAGCTACAGGAGATCGTCGAGGGCTTGCGCGGCGACGTGGCGCGTAGCCGTCGCATTACCGACCACCTGCGCACCTTTGGCCGCGCCGCGGCGGGCGACGTCGGCGACGTCGATCTCAACCAGGTCATTCAGGACAGCTTCATCCTGATCGGCGAGCGACTGTACCAGCACAACGTCCACGTCGAGCGCGATCTGGCCCCCGATCTACCGCCCCTGCGCGCCGACGCCTTCAAGCTGGAGCAGGTGTTCCTCAACCTCATCAGCAACGCCGAGCACGCGATGGCCCGGCGCGCGGCGCAGGAATCCGGGGAGTACAAGAAGCGGCTGGACATCAGCACGCGGGTCGAGGACGCCGCCATCGTGGCCCGCGTCCGCGACAACGGCACCGGCATCTCCCCGGCAGAGCAAGCGCGCATCTTCGAACCGTTCTTCACCACCAAGCCCGTCGGCGAGGGCACGGGCCTGGGCCTCTCCATCAGCCGCGACATCGTGACCGAGTGCGGCGGCGAGCTGACATTCGAGAGCGTCGCGGGTGAAGGGACGACGTTTGTGTTGCGGTTTAACCTGGATATGATCCCTAACGTTTGACGTTTGACGCCTGACGTTTCACATTACACCGGAGGACCCTATGCAACCCGCAGACATTAGCCAAACGATTACCGCGCACCAGACCGCGCTGGCCGAGGCTATCGTCGCCTTGCAATACCGCCGCCAGCCGGAGTTGGTGGCGCGCTATGGCGACGCGGGCCGGGCCAAAAGCTCGCGGGACGTCGCCTATCATCTGGCGTATCTGGCCGAAGCGCTGGCGATGGAGCGCCCCGCGCTGTTTGCTCACTACATCGGCTGGGCCACGCCGATGCTGGCGAGTTACAACGTCCCGCACGGCGTGCTCGCGGTCACGCTGACGTGTATGCGCGAGGTGCTGCAAGAACAGTTGCCCGCCTCCGCGCGCGAGACGCTCGCCGCTTACCTCGAAGCCGGCGAACAGGCGATGACGCAGTCCGCGCTGACCGTGCCCTCTTTCCTGCACGCCGACGCGCCACTGCACGAACTCGCCGCCGCCTACCTCAACCTGCTGCTTGAGGGCGACCGGCACGCCGCCAGCCAGCTTATCCTGGGGGTGGTGGGGGATGGCGTCGCCGTGCGCGACGTGTACCTCCACGTCTTCCAGCCGACGCAGTACGAGATCGGGCGGCTCTGGCAGATCAACCAGATCAGCGTGGCCCAGGAACACTACGCTACCGCCGTCACGCAACTGGTGATGTCGCAGCTTTACGGCCACATCTTCGCCACCGAGCGCGAGGGGCATACCCTGGTGGCAACGTGCGTGGGCGGCGAACTGCACGAGATCGGCGTGCGGATGGTGGCCGATTTCTTCGAGATGGCCGGATGGGACACCTTCTACCTCGGCGCGAACACGCCCCTGGACAGCATCCGCCGCACGCTCCTGGAGCGTCAGGCCCACGTCCTCGCCATCTCCGCGACGATCAGCACGCACGTCAGCCAGGTCGCGCACCTCATCCGCGCCCTCCGCGAATCGGACGCGGGCGATACGCACATCATGGTCGGCGGCTACCCCTTCAATTTGGTGGACGATCTCTGGCAGCAGGTGGGGGCCGACGGCTATGCCGCGCACGCCGACAGCGCGATCTCGCTGGCGAATGATTGGATGAGGTAAGCTCATGCGCTCTCAGGATTCGATGTCGGGCACGGGCGTGGCTCTGCTGTGCGACCAGGACGGTGTTATCCAACAGGCCCCCCGCGATGACCTGGGCCTGACCGCCGGGTTGGCCCTCGGCGAGACGCGCCTGACTGAATTGCTGACCCTGGCCGATCCCAAAGACATCGCCGCGCTGCTGGCCGAAGTGCGCCTGCATCGCGCCGCCTTCGATTGGGAATTGAACGTCACCCTCGGCGAGAAAGTCGTCCCCCTGCACGTTGCCGCCGGGCTGGTGGGGGACAACGTCCTCTTCGTGGGCGCGCTCTCTCGCCAGGGCATCTCGCTGCGCTTCTACGAAGAGATGATGCAGATCAACAACGAGCAGATGAACGCGCTGCGCCTGGCCCTCAAGGAAAAAGTGCTGTTGGCCCAGGCTTTACAGGAAAAGGACGAAGAATTCCGGCGGCTCTACGACGAACTGAGTGCGCTGAACAACGACCTGGTCAACTTGCAGCGACAATTGGGCAAGCAGAACGTGACGCTGGCCGCGCAGAAGGCCGAATTGCGCGAGTACGCCGAAAATCTGGAGCAGATGGTCGCGCAAAAAGTGCGCGAACTGGAAATGGAGCGCGCCAAAGCCATCCAGATGGATAAGATGGCCTCCCTGGGCCAGATGGCGACGGGCGTGGCGCACGAACTCAATCAGCCCTTGACCGCCATCTCCTTTGAGGCGGACTACCTCAAGAGCGTGGTGCGCAAAGCCGAGGAGACCGCCCGCGCCTACAGTGACCTGCTCCCCGCCGAGGAACTCTACGAACTCGGCGAGAACCTGATGCAAGATGTGGCGCGCTGCCGGCGCATCGTCGATCACCTGCGCGCGTTTGGGCGCACGTCCCCCGCCGAACCGTATCCGGTGGACATCAACCAGCCCATCGAGGGGAGCTTGATCCTCGTCGGTGCGCGGCTGCGCGAACACGGCATCCGCGTAGACCTGGATTTGGCACCCGACCTGCCGCGCATCCTGGCCGATTCCCATCGGCTGGAACAGGTCTTCATCAACCTGATCGCCAACGCCGAGTACGCGCTGCTGCGCCGGGCCGAGCAGGCCCCCGCCGATTATCACAAAACGCTGGACATCCGCACGCGCGAAGAGGGCGACGAGGTTGTGGCGCGGGTGCGCGATAACGGCATCGGCATGTCCGAGGAGGCCCGCCTCCACCTCTTTGAACCGTTCTTCACCACCAAGCCGGAAGGCGAGGGCACGGGCCTGGGCCTGTCCATCAGCTACGGCATCGTCACCGACTACGACGGGAGCATCATCTGCGAGAGCGTCGTCGGCGAAGGGACGACGTTCACGTTGCGGTTTCCGGTACAATGAGATGCTTTACAGTGCGTTTTGCGTAAAAAACACGCCATACGCATCACGAAATTCAAGGCTAATCCATGACAAAAGAGTCACAGCAACCGATTATTCTAATTGTAGATGACCAGCCGGATAACGCGCGCCTGCTGGTGCGCGTGCTTTCGCGGGAGGGGTATCGCGTGCTGGTGGTGGATAACAGCGCGGAGGCTCTGGACGTGGCCCGCGAGCGCGCCATCGATCTGGTGCTGTTGGATATTATGATGCCGAAGATGGACGGCTACGAGGTCTGCCAGCGCCTCAAAGCGGACGCGGCGACGGAAAGCATCGCCGTGATCTTCGTCAGCGCGCTGGATCAGGTGCTCGACAAGGTGCGCGCCTTCAAGGTGGGCGGCGTCGATTACGTCACCAAGCCGTTTAACACCCGCGAGGTGCTGGCCCGCGTCCAAACTCACCTGGCCTTGCAACAGTTGCGCCATGACCTGGAGCAGCAGAACGCGCGTCTGGCGGCGGAGATCGCCGAGCGCGAGCGCGTGGAGGCCGCGTTGCGTCGCGCCAGCGCGGAGCAGTTCCGCGCCATCTTCGAGCAGGCCGCTGTGGGCCTGTCCCATTCCTCTCTGGACGGGGGCTTTATCCGCGTCAACCAACGTCTATGCGACATCGTGGGCTACACCCAGGCGGAATTGCGGCAGATGGCGTTCCAGGACATCACGCACCCGGACGATCTGGGTGCCGATCTGGAATTGATGCAAGCTCTGCTGGCCGGGCAGCGGCAATCCTACAGCCTCGAAAAGCGCTACTGTCGCAAAGATGGCGCGGTGATCTGGGGCAAGCTCACCGCCTCGCTGAAGCGGACGGAGCAGGGCGACCCGGAATACTTCATCGGCGTGGTGGAGGACATCTCGCGCCGGAAGGCGGCGGAGGCCGAACTGCGGCAGAGCCAGGAGTCGTACCAGATGATCACGGAGCTTTCTCGCGATATGATCTCGCTGCACGATATGGAGGGACGCTACCTGTACGCTTCTGCCGCGAGCTACGAACTGCTCGGCTACGCGCCTGAAGACCTCATCGGGCGCGGGGCTTATGAGATCATCCATCCAGAAGATCAAAAACAGGTGCGTCGGGAGCAGGTGCGCTTGTTAGAAACGGCCCAAGTGACGGCTTCTGTTACCCATCGCATCTTGCGCGCCGATGGCGTGTACCTTTGGTTCGAGACCGTTGCGCGCGTAGTGACGATTCCGGGGAAGGAATCGGGGCGGCAGATTCTCGCCGTCTCGCGGGATGTGACCGAGCGCAAAGAGATGGAAGCGCAGTTGCAGGCGTACACCGAAGACCTGGAGCGCATGGTGCAGGAGAAAATCCGCGAGTTGGAGCTGACGCGGGCCAAGATGATCCAGACGGCCAAGCTGGCCTCCCTGGGCGAGATGGCGACCGGCGTAGCGCACGCCCTGAATCAGCCGCTCACGGCCATCCTCTTCGATGCCGATTATCTGATGCGCATCGCGGAGAAGGCCCAGGCCGGCGAGATCGAGCTGCCTCTGGAAGAACTCGCCCTCATCGGCCAGGAATTGATGGAAGACGTGCAGCGCTCGCGCCGCATCACCGACTACCTGCGCACGTTCCGCCAACTCACGCGCAGCGCGACCAGCCTGGTGGACGTGAACGCGCCGCTGGAAGACAGCTTCATCCTGACGGAATCCCGCTTGAGCCAGCACCGCATCCTCGTGGTGCGCGATTTAACGCCCGATCTCCCCCAGGTGCTGGCGAATCCGCATCAGTTGGAGCAAGTGTTCCTGAACCTCATCAGCAACGCGGAATACGCCCTCACCGAGATGGAGCGCCGGGTGCGCGCCGACCAGGTCGCCCGCGAGAATTACGAGAAACGCCTGGAGGTCGCCACCTACGCGGAGGACGCCGGCGTCGTCATTGCCGTGCGCGACAACGGCTGCGGCATCCCGGAGGACGCGCGGGAGAAAATCTTCGAGCCGTACTTCAGCACCCGCCCCCAGGCCGAAGGCGCGGGCCTGAGCCTGTACATCAGCCGCAACATCGTCCGAGAGTTCGGCGGCGACATCTGTTTCGAGACAGCGGAGAACGAAGGGACGACGTTCTACGTGCGATTGCCTGTTTCGTGATGCGTAATTCGTATTGCGTATTGCGTATTGCGTAATTTATGCAATACGGTTAGTATCTAAAAGTATTTGCTATAGCGTGCCAGGCTCTCGCCGGATTGCCAAATCCGGCGGCTAAACGGGGATTTGGCAATCCCCTCGGAGCCAAGTGTGATTAGTGGGCAGGGCTTTGTGACACCAATCAACACGCAACACGCAACACGCAATAGCAATCCCGTCATTATAACATTTACAGGAGGACATATTATGGATGAAGCAGTTTTGACACGAGAAACCGTATTGGTGGTAGATGACGATGAGCGCGTGCTGAAGACGTTCTCGCGCTATGTGGAGATGGCCGGGTTCGACGTGATCACGGCGACAAATGGCCGCGACGCGCTGGACATCTACGCCCGCGAGCAGCCCGTCCTGGTGCTGGTGGACGTGCGGATGCCCTACGTCGATGGCTTCGAGGTGCTCAAGACCATCCGCGAGCGGGACGCCGAAGCGGAAGTCATCCTTATCACCGGGCACAGCGATATGGAGATGGTGATTGACGCGCTGCGCGCAACGGCTTCCGACTTTATCCCCAAGCCCGTGGACTTGCCCGCGCTGGATGCCGCGCTGGCCCGTGCCCGCGCCCGGCTGCGCCTCAAGCGGGAGTTGCGGGCGGAGCGCGCCAAGTTCGCGTGGGTGGTGGCGCAAGCCCAGGACGGCTACTTGATGCTGGACGCCGACGGGCGCGCGCGCTATGCCAACCCCCAGGCGCGGCTGTACCTCGGCCTCGCGCCGGAGGACGCGCTGCCGGACGAGCCGTTCATCGACCTGGCCCGCCGGCACTATCACTTGCAACCCGACGCCGCGTGGAGCGACTGGCCCGCCCCCGACACCGAGGACGCGGCCCCGCGCTACCTGCTGCGCCCCGAATCCGCCACCGCGTCCGCGCTCTGGCTCAAAGTGGCGTGTATCGAGATGACCGAGGGCCAGGAGCGTCACCTCGTCCGTTTGCACGACGTGACCGCCGCCATCGTCACCCAGAACCTCATCTGGTCGGTGGATACGCTCATCAGCTACAAGCTGCGCAATCCGCTCGGCCAACTGACTGGCTTCTTGAGCCTGCTGGAAGCCGACTTGCCGGAGCTATCCATCGAGGAGATTCAGGCGGACCTGGCCGAGGCGCAGATCGGCGCGACGCAATTGCAAGATACCATCCTGGACGTGCTGCAATACCTCGAAGCGATGAACATCGCCCAGGGCCGCCAGACCGCGTGCGGCCTATGCCAACTTCCCGACCTCGTCGCCCAAATCCAGGCCGAGTTGCGCCTGGACACGGTCACGGTGGACATCGTCGGGCTGGATGTCGAGCGTGCGCAACTGCCCCTCTCGGCTCGCGCCCTCGAACTCATCTTGTGGGAGCTGTGCGAGAACGCCAAGAAGTTCCACCCGGAGCACGCGCCTGCTGTGGACATCCGCGTGGCGGCGGAGGACGATGGCCTCATCCTGCGCGTGCAAGATGACGGCCAGCACCTCCCGCCCGACCTGTTGGGCAAAATCTGGATTCCCTACTACCAGGGCGAAAAACTCTTCACCGGCGAAGTGCCCGGCGTGGGCCTGGGCCTGCCGACGGTCGCGTCGTTGGTATGGGGCGTGGGCGGCACCTGCCGGGCCTACAATCGCGAGGACGCGCCGGGGCTGGTGGTCGAATTGCATCTCCCTCTAGCGGGAGAGCGTGACGCGAATGCATGATTTTGATGCCTGAGATCCCAGTTTCCATCCAAGCCAGTCTCGACCGCTTCATAGCGTTGGCGCAGCAATGGGTAGAGATTGAAAGCGTGTATGTATATGGCTCTCACGCAAAGGGGACGGCTACAAAATGGAGCGATATTGATGTGGCGGTGATCTCACCGGCCTTTGCTCCCGATATCTTCCAAGCGCGAGTGTGGTTGTTGGGACTGGCTGCACAAGTAGATGACCGGATCGAACCAACCCCTTTTACGCCGCAAGATTTCACGCCAAACGATCCGTTGGTCAGTGAAATTCAACGCTTTGGGGCACGCTGGTTATAGATTAGAGACTATACCGATAGGGCGGGTTCGCCCATCGCCCTCTTGCCCGCGAATTTATTCGCGGGCAAAAGGTGCCAGCCCATCGGTATAATCGCAGTAGCGCAAAACTAACCCTGTGACAAGAAGAGGTCCCCGGTTGATTTCAAGCAAGGACACGGATTTACACGGAAAAACACGGATTTTTTGGTTTTATCCGTGCAATCTGTGTCCATCCGTGTCCCAAACAGGGTGACTTTTGCGGTATTGCGTATAATCTCTATTGCCGTTAGCGACTTCGTGATGCGCAATTCACGCACTACGCATTACCCCCCCATCCCAACACACTTAAAACGCACCCTAGCGATTCAGGAGACATAAAAAATGTTATCGCTCAAAAATGAAAAGCTCCGGGCCGTTTACCTGCTAATGGGCCTGGTGATCATCGGCAGCATTTTAAGCATCGCTTTCAGTGCCAACCTCTCCGCATTATTGTACGAACCGTTGCTCACCCCGGACGCCTGGCGCGCGAGTCACCCCTACGTGCAAATCGGTGCCCTGATCATCAGTGAACCTAGCTCTTCGCTGTTCATTTTTCTGCTGGCCTTTCTTTACCTCGGCGTGGCTTATCGTTTCTTTCGCGGATATGAGTCCCAACAATCCCGCCTGTGGTGGGGCGTGTTCATGCTGCTCTTTGGTCTCGGCGCGATCCTGGCCGGGGTCAGTTACCAGGCGTTCAGCTTCGAGATTAAATGCCGGGGGTATGACTACTGCCTGTGGACCAGTTGGTGGGAAATCAGCTACATGATCTGCACCGTAGCCGGGGTCGGCGCTGCGTTTATCGCGGTGGCCTACGCCGTTTT
>SLSP01000379.1 GCA_007130345.1 Thermoflexales bacterium | reverse complement strand
CGGTAAACCGCGCGACCTGTTGGATTTGGGCCAGCCGCCCCACTTCCCGCTCTACGCCGACTGGCGCGCGGCCTACCAGCGGGCGATCACGCGCCACTTCCCCATCATCGTGCAGGCCGTCCAGACGGCATTCGCCGCCGAAATCGCGCGCTTCGCCTGGTTCGATACCGCCTTCATCGAGACGCGCGTCCGCGATTTCCTGGACGACCTCGACGCGGCGATGGGCCGCTGGCGCACCGAGTACACGCGCCTGGATCACGAGCGCGAGGCCCTGAACCTGCACCTGGGCACCTCCGGCGTGGACTATCACCTGGATCGGCGGCGCAGCGTCATCGAGCGCAAGCTGGAGCAGATGCGCGCCGGAGAGCGGGACTGGTACCTCTACCGCTACCTGGGCGGCGAGGGCTTCCTGCCGGGCTATGCCTTCCCGCCGCACGCGACCGTGCTCTCGCTCAACGACCGCGAGGACGAGATGCCGCGCGATCCGGCCATCGCGCTGACGGAGTACGCGCCGGGCAACTTCGTCTACTACAGTGGACAGCGCTACGAGGTCACGCACGCCCGGCCCAGTCGCCGCCAAATCGCCGACGCGGAGCAGCCCAAGACGGAACTGGACATCGAGCGCGTGCTCCTCTGCCCGACGTGCGCGCGTGTCTACGTGGGCGCGCAGGAGATCACGCGGGCGCGCTGCTTGTGCGGCGCGGACTTGAGCGCGGTCCACCCCCGGCAGGGGATGGCGTTGCCGCACATGTACGCTCAGGGGCGGGCGCGCATCACGGCGGATGAGGAGGAGCGGATGCGCCTGGGCTACGTCGTCACGCCCCACTATCGCCCCGGCGGAGAAACGCGGCGGTTTGCCGCGCGCGGCGCAGAGCGCGTCGCCTTCACGCTGACGCTGGAGCACAACGGCGAGGTGCTGCTCATCAATCAGGGGCCGCGCGAAAAAGAGGGCGATCCCCAGGGCTTCACCCTTTGCCGTAAGTGCTACCAGTGGGTGGTCGGCAAAGACGCGGACACGGCGGCGGCGCACCTGGGCACAGCAAAAGTACCGGGCAAATGCTCGCGCAACGCGCGGAGCCAGGATGATCTGGTGCAGCGCCTCTGGTTGACCCACCTCATTCGCGGCGACCTGGCCCTGTTCGACGTGCCGCTGCCCGCCGCTGTGCCAGAAGACCAGGCCGAGGCGTTCTACCGCACCCTGGCTAACGCGCTGCTCCGCGCCCTGCTGGTGGCCTTCAACCTCGACGCGGCGGAGATGAACGGCTTCCTGGCCCCCGCGCCGGGCGACGATGCGGCCATCCCTCATCGCATCGTGCTCTACGAGACGCAGGCCGGGGGCAGCGGCGTGCTGGCCTCGCTGGCAGAACCGGGCCGCCTGACCACCGTCATCCGCCGCGCGCAGGAACTGCTCCACGAGGGCGATCCCGAAGGCGGGTGCGAGAAGGCGTGCTACGATTGCCTGTTGAGCTTCTACAATCAGCGCGACCATCACCTGCTGGATCGCTCGCTGGCGCTGCCCTGGCTCCAGGCGTTGCCCGCGCTGGACGTGACGGCGGACGTGGCACCGGATCACCTGACCGACTTGCTGGCCCAGTGCGACTCGGAGCTAGAGCGGGAGGTGCTACGCGCCATCCACGCGCGCGGCCTGCCCCTGCCCGACGCCGTGCAAGCCCCGCTCTACGACGGCGACGCGCCCCTCGCCATCGCCGACTTCCACTACAAGCCGCGCATCGTCGTCTTCGTGGATGGCTCGCCGCACCACCTGGTCCACGTCCAGCAGGCCGATGCCCGCAAGCGCAAGCGGCTCAAGGCGCTCGGCTACCGCGTCATCACTGTGACGGCAGAAAACCCGGCGGCGGGATTGGACGATCTGGCCGCCCGACATGCAAAGACCTGACAGGTTTTAGAAACCTGTCAGGTCAGGGTGCCGTCCAGTGGAGCAAATCATCAGCTTATACGAGGACCTAGTCGCGTAGCGGGATACACGCGGAGGAGTTAGAGGCTTTGCTGCTAAAAGCAAAGTTGACGCGCTAATAAAGCGCGTCAACTGAACATGTAGATATAGGTGGACCTGGTGGGACTCGAACCCACGACCCCCACAATGCCATTGTGGTGCGCTCCCAGCTGCGCTACAGGCCCATATTCATCTTTTCAAACGTCATGGAGCTGAGGGGACTCGAACCCCTGGCCTCTACAGTGCGATTGTAGCGCTCTCCCATCTGAGCTACAGCCCCTCATCTCGCAACAGGGATTATACCATAATCGAGAAATGTGGCAAGCGCATCATTGAGTCCCCTGAAAAAAGTCCAAAAATCCGATTTTTTCACACGCGACCTACTATATATATGAAATTCGCACGCAAAAAGTCTAGCTGTAGTATCAAGTTTCTAGAAAATAGGATTTTTAAGGTTCTTTCAGTAGAGTCATCATCAAACCAGCTCCCCAAATCGCCCGCTGAATTTGCGGAAGAAGATGTAACCCACAATCAAGACCACCGTCGCCGTTACCGTCGTCCGGAAGATAAACTCCGGGGCCGAAAGGGTTCCGTAATACAGGATGTCCTGGTAGGTGTTGATGATCGACGCCATCGGGTTCAGCCAGAAGAGCCACGCCCGCGGATCGATGGTGCGTCCCCACACCGTGACCTGCTGTGGCAGCACGTCACGCGGATACATAATCGGCGTCAGGAAGAACCACGCCTGGATTGCCACGTCCATTATCATGTGCGTATCCCGAAAGAAAACTTCCAGGGTTGCGAGGATGAGGGCGATGCCGATGATGAAGAGCATTTGAATGAAGATGGGGATGGGCAAGAGCAACACCCACGGCGTGATGTTCACGCCAGAAAGCCACATCAGGATGAAGAAGACCGGCATCGCCATCAGGAAATTGACCAAGTTGGCGAGTGCCACCGAGATGGGGAGCACTTCTCTGGGGAAATAGACCTTCTTCAACAGATGCCCGCCCCCGATGATGCTGGTCATCCCCCCCATCACAGCCCCCACAAAGAAGTTCCACGGCAGCAGCGCGCTGAGAAAGAGAATGTGCGTGTTCTCCAAATCCTGATAGCTCCACAAGAAGCCGAAGATCAACGTGAAGACCAGCATCATCAGCAGCGGACTGAGCCACGACCACATTATGCCGAGTATGGAATTCTTGTAGCGCACCTTCAGATCGCGCATCACCAGCGTGTAAATCAATTCGCGGTAGGCCCACAGTTCTTTAATACCGATAAGCATCGTTTCATCCCCGTTTCTAACAGCAGTCAACGGGCTGGATTATACCACCGCCACCTGTAAAAACAATCCCCGCGCCGCAACCCGCGCGCGCTCAGTTGTGACCCCGGTAGCTTGCGGGTATAATGCTCCTGTGAAACGACACACATTCTACGGCGGGATGGTCTTGGTTTTGTTGATGGCGGCTGCGCTGCGACTCGGCGCGCTGCCCGACTACCCTGTGGGCCTGCACTACGACGAAGCCGCCAACGTCATCCTCACCCGCCAAATCGCTCACGGCGGATACCGCCCCCTCTTTATCCGCGCCTATACGGGGAAAGAGGTGCTCTTCTTTTATATAGCCGCGCCCTGGATCGCGCTGACCGGCGGCGCGTCCTGGGGACTGCGCCTGGGCGCGGCGATGCTCGGCGTGCTCACCGTCGCCGCGACCGGCGCGATGGCCCGCGCGCTCCTGGGAGACCGCCGCCACGCGCGCGCCGCCGCGCTCCTCGCCGCGACGTGGATGGCCGGCGCGTTCCCCCACGTTCTCCTCAGCCGCTACGGGTTCCGCGCCATCGCGCAACCGCTGCTCCAGGCGCTCACCGTGGCTGCGCTCTGGCGCGGTCTGCGCGCGCGCCGCTGGACGTGGTTGGCCGCCGCCGGCGCGCTCCTCGGCTTGACCGGCTACACGTACCTCGCCGCCCGCCTCTTCCCCATCCCCTTGGGCCTGGCGCTGACGTGGCTCGTCATCCGCGCGCCCGCCGCCGAGCGGCCCGCCCTCATCCGCCGCCTGGCCCTCGTCCTGCTGATGGCCGCCGTCGCCTTCGCCCCCCTGGGCCTCTACTTTGTCCGCAACCCCGGCGCGTTCACCACCCGCATCGAGCAGGTGGCCGCGCCCTCCTG
>SLSP01000329.1 GCA_007130345.1 Thermoflexales bacterium | reverse complement strand
GTCAGTTCCCCGGTTCGCCGCGTAGTCGCGGATCTGACGATCCGCTCTGAGCGGGGCTAACTGGGGAGGGACTTCCGCCGCGCTGTACTAGCCGCCCCCGGGGACGGGGGCTTGGAGCGTGCTCAGAGAACGAGCTATTTTCCTTGACGTTTGACGTTTGACGTTTCACGCCCTATTTTACAAGATAACGCTCTTTCTTTTTCCGCGAATTGACGTATAATTAACTCTACTGAAAGCACCCTAAAAAATCCGATTTTTTAGAACCTTGATCCGAGAGGTAGATTTTTCGCGTGCGAATTTCATATAGGTAGTAGGTCGCGTGTGCAAAAATCGGATTTTTGGACTTTTTTCAGGGGACTCATAATTAAACCGATAGCGTTTCCCCCCAGGGAGCGATTTTGGAGAACAGGAGGTTCCGATGACCAAGAAACAAGTTACTTTACCCGTCCAGGGGATGACGTGCGCGTCGTGCGTCAGCCACGTGCAGAAGGCCCTCAGCAAAGTCGAGGGGGCCGAGGACGTCAACGTCAATCTGGCGACGGAGAAGGCGTCGCTCTGGTTCGACAGCGACCTGCCCGCCAGCGCGCTGGTCGATGCCGTGCGCGAGACCGGCTACGACGTCGCCACCGACACGTTGACGCTCTCCGTCGGCGGGATGACGTGCGCGTCGTGCGTGGCCCATGTGCAGAAGGCCCTCAGCAAGGTCGATGGCGTGCTGGAAGCCAACGTCAATCTCGCCACCGAGAAAGCGACCATCACCTACGTCCCCGGCGCCGCTGGCAAAGCCGAGTTCCGCGCTGCCGTGGAAGACGCCGGTTACGAGGTGCTGGAGTCGCCCGCGGATGAATCCGCGCCCGTCGCCGATACTGTGATTGAGGAGGCGCAGCGCAAAGTGCGCGCCGCGCGTCGTAAGATGCAGATCGCGTGGGGCTTTACCGCTGTGATTATCGTGTGGATGATCCCGGAGATATTCTTCGGCATCATGTGGCCGAATCACACCATCATGAACCTGGCTATGATCGCGCTGGCGCTGCCCGTGCTCTTCTGGGTGGGGCGCAAGACCTATACCAGCGGCGTCCGCGCCGCGCTGCACGGCTACGCCAACATGGACACCCTCATCGCGCTGGGCACGGGAGTCTCGTTTCTCACTGGCCCGGCCTCGTTCCTCGCGCCGGTGGCGAACTACGCCGGGGTCTCGGCGATGATTATGGCCTTCCACCTCACCGGGCGCTACATCGAGGAGAACGCCAAGGGTCGCGCCTCGCAGGCTATCCGCAAGCTGCTGGAACTGGGCGCGAAGACGGCCCACGTCCTCCGCGATGGCGTCGAAGTCGAGGTCCCCATCGAGCAGGTGGCCGTGGGCGACGTGATGGTGGTGCGGCCCGGCGAGAAAGTTCCCACTGATGGCCTCGTGGTCGATGGGGAGAGCGCGTTGGACGAGTCGATGGCGACGGGCGAATCGTTGCCGGTCACGAAGGGGCCGGGCGATGAGGTCATCGGCGCGACGCTCAACCAGGAAGGGCTGCTCAAGATCGAGGCGACGCGCGTGGGCAAAGACACGTTCCTGGCCCAGGTCATCAAGCTGGTGGAGCAGGCCCAGGGGACGAAAGTGCCCATCCAGGCATTCGCCGACCGGGTCACGGCCGTTTTCGTGCCCGTGGTCATCACCATCGCCGTGCTGACGTTACTGGCGTACTTGCTCTGGCCCGATTTTATGCACACGTTGACCGCCGCCGGAGGCTTCTTGCCCTGGGTCGATCCCACGCTCGGCCAGTACACGCTGGCGATTGTGGCGATGGTCTCCGTCTTCGTCATCGCGTGCCCGTGCGCCCTGGGCCTGGCGACGCCCACCGCGCTGATGGTGGGCAGCGGGATGGGGGCCGAGAACGGCATCCTCATCCGCAGCGGCGCGGCGATCCAGACGCTCAAGGACATCGGCGTGGTGATTTTCGACAAGACGGGGACGATTACGAAGGGGAAGCCGGATGTGACGGATATAGTTGGGTACGAAGCGGCGGACGTGAAACGTGAACCGTCAAACGTCAAAGGTCGGGCGTTGCTGTATTGGGCGGCGAGCGCGGAACGGGGGTCGGAGCATCCCCTGGGGCGGGCCATCGTGGCGCGGGCCGAGGCCGAGGGGCTGCCGCTTGACGATCCGCGCGAGTTCCAGGCCGCGCGCGGGAAGGGCGTGCGGGCGACCATCGCCGGGGAGCGCGTGCTGGTCGGTTCCCGCCGCCTGCTGGACGAGGCCGGCATCGACGCCGCGCCGCTGGAATCCACGCTGCACGCGCTGGAATCTGAGGGCAAGACCGCGATGCTGGTGGCGGTGGGTGATCAGCTCGCCGGCGTCCTTGCCGTGGCCGACACGCTCAAGGACGATTCGGCGGACGCTATCGCCGCGTTGCACGCCATGGGTATCCAGACGGCGATGCTCACCGGCGACAACCGCCGCACCGCCGCGGCCATCGCCCGGAGCGTGGGCATCGATCAGGTGGTGGCCGAGGTGCTGCCCGAAGGCAAGGTCGATGAGGTGCGCCGCCTGCAAGACACGCTCGGCATAGTAGCCTTCGTGGGCGACGGCATCAACGACGCGCCGGCGCTGACCCAGGCCAACGTCGGCCTGGCTATCGGTACGGGCACGGACATCGCCATCGAGGCCAGCGACGTCACGCTGGTGCGCGGCGACCTGACCGGCGTGGTGGAGGCCATCACGTTGAGCCAGGCCACCTTCCGCAAAATCCGCCAGAACCTCTTCTGGGCCTTCTTCTACAACGTGATTATGATCCCGCTGGCGGTGGCCGGCTGGATGCACCCCGTGTTGGCGGAGATTGCCATGGCGACGAGTTCCATCTCCGTCGTGACCAACGCGAACCTGCTGCGGCGGGTGGACATCCACCCGGAATACGCGAAGAAATAGTCCCTAACATCACGAGGCCCGCAACCGAACGGTTGCGGGCCTCGCGCGTGGGGCGTTCTGGTACAGCGCGGCATAAATGGCTCCCCAGTTGAATTTGCTCCAAGGGGAGCGTTAGCTCCCCGGTTCGCCGCGTAGTCGGGGAGCTAACGCTCCCCTCTGAGCGGGGCTAACTGGGGAGGGACTTCCGCCGCGCTGTACTAGCGCGGTTGCAATCCCGCCAGCACCAGGTCGATGCCCGCCTGGATGTGCCGGGCGATATCGACGGTATCGGGGTCGTAAATCCACAGCAGCAGCGTCCCCTCGATGATGGCGCCGATGGCGATGGCGACCTCTTCGGCGTCGGCCTGACGGAACTCGCCTCGCGCCATCCCCTGCTGGATGATGGGGATAAGGACCGCCAGGAAGCGCTGAACGAAGATACTCAATTCGTCATGGATCGCGCCGTGGTGCAGCCCCAGGGCGAAGAACTCGTAGAAGAGGGGGATCAGCGCGCGCATCTGAGCGAGATCGGCGACCACTAAATCCGCGAACTCCCGCATCCGCTGGCTGGCCGAGCCGGTTTCCGCGCTCAGGTGCGCGATCATCGCAATTTCGCGCTCAACGATTTGCTCCAGCAAGGACCGAATGAGGTCGTCCTTGCTCTCGAAGTAAAGATAGAGCGCGGCCTTGCTCAAACCGGCGGCGTCGGCCACATCCGACATTCGCGCCTCGTGGAAGCCCCGCTCAGAGAAGACTGCCAGGGCCGCCTCGATAATCTGTTGCGTGCGTTCTTCGCTCACATCAGGTCTGGGGGACATTGTGCCGGGCCTTGTCTAGGGTGTGCTGCATGGCAACCTCGTCAGATGTGCTTCGGAAATGTAACCGATAGCTCCAAGCCCGCGAAACGGGGACTTCGCGCTATTTTGGCGGACTTTCTGATTAGTGACTGACGGGTCAGTCACTAATCACTTTAGCAGAGTCTCCTGATATGTCAAAAACCGGAGCCGCGCGGCTCCGGTTTTTTGTGGCTTAAAGCTGACGCTACTGAAAGCACCCTAAAAAATCCGATTTTTTAGAGACTTGATACTACAGATGGATTTTCGCAGTAGCGCAAAACTAACCCTATGACAAGAAGAGTTCCCCGGTTGATTTCAAGCAAGGACACGGATTTACACGGAAAAACACGGATTTTTTTGGTTTTATCCGTGAAATCTGTGTTCATCCGT
>SLSP01000076.1 GCA_007130345.1 Thermoflexales bacterium | reverse complement strand
TCAGTGTCCTCCGTGTCTCCGTGGTAAAATGGAAAATTCAATGTGCGGTTAGTATACACGGAAAAACACAGATTTTTTTGGGTTTTATCCGTGAAATCTGTGTCCATCCGTGTCCCAAACAGCGGTGGGTGGCGCAACCGGCGACCTTTTCTTGTCGCCGGTTAGTTTTGCGCCACTGACGTTATTCTGCAATGGGGAAGCGCAGGATAAACGCGGTGCCTTCACCCTCGACGCTCTCGCAGGCGATCTCGCCGCCGCACTCGGTGACGATGCCGTGGCAGATGGGGAGGCCCAGGCCGGTACCTTCGCCGGACGGCTTGGTGGTGAAGAACGGCTCGAACAGCCGCTTCTGAACGTCCTCCGGGATGCCGCAGCCATTGTCGCGGACTTCGGCCAAGACCCAATCGCCTTCCTGGCGCGTGCTCAGGGTGAGGATTTTCTCGCGCCCGTCCTGCTCCGCCGCTGACTGCATAGCGTGTTCCGCGTTGGTGATCAGGTTGATGAAGACTTGCTCCAGCTTGTGCGGATGGGCCTCGATGAAGGGCAAGTCCTCCGCCAATTGCCAATCCACCGTGACCTGGTGGTTGTGCAACTGCGCCTCGATGAGGATAAAGCTGTCCTCCAGCGGCTGACTGAGATCGACGTAGCTCAGGGTCTCATCGGCGATGCGGCCAAAGCCGCGCAAGTGATCGATGATGCGTCGGCAGCGTGCCACGTCCGCTTCCAGGCCCTGCCCCACGTTTTCTAAATCGTCGAGGTTGATCCGCGCGGCTTCTTGCTCGCGTGCCTTTTCGACCAACAAGGTCAGATAGCCGGCGTCCAATCCCATCGCCATCAGCGGTTGGTTGAGTTCGTGCGCCACGCTCGTCGCCAGTTGGCCCAGCGAGGCCAGTTTATCCATTTGGATGACTTTGGCGCGCTCCTGATCCAACTGCGCGATTTTTTCCGCCACCATCTGCTCCAGGTGATCGGCATACGCCTTAATCTGGGCTTCGGCCTGCTTGCGCTCGGTGATGTCTTTGACGAGTGCCAGGATAACGTTTTGATCCCCATAGCGAACGACGCCCGTGGAGATTTCGACCGGATAGAGGGTGCCGTCTTGGCGTTGATGTTCCGCTTCAATAATCTGGCGCTGTCCCGGCTGCCATGCTTTCCAGCTTTGGAGAATCGCGGCTTTGGGCAGGTTCACCTGGCTTTCGCGCGGGTGCAGATCGAAGATGGTGCGGCCTAGCCACGCTTCTCTGGTATAGCCAGATTGCGCGCACGCCCTGGCGTTGACGTCCAGAACGCGGCCTTCCAAATCGTGGAGATAGATGCCCACCGTTGACTGATCAAACAAAGCGCGGAATTTTTCCTCGCTCTCGCGCAGCGCATCCTCGGCTTGCTTGCGGGCGGTGATGTCGTCAAAGGTCACGTAAACCTGGAACGGGCGGGCCTCGCCGGGTTCGAACAGCGGGACCGCGGTAATCTCCAACCAGACATACACATCTCGCTCCGGGATATAGAACCCGCGGATCACGGGGCCTACCTGTTCTCCGGTGCGCAACGCGATCATCGAGGGATGGTCACTTCCCGGTACCGGAGTACCATCTTCCAGGATCATTTTCCAGCGCGGATCCAGCGAGGTCTTGCCCCGTAGCTGATCCAAAGTCAGCCCCAACATGCGTTCCGCCGCCGGATTGGCCGAAATAATCGCGCCATCGGCGGCTTGGTAGATTACCCCTCGCGCCATTATCTCGAAGAGTCGCCGGTGCTGTTTCTCGCTCTCGCGCAACGCGGCTTCTATCTGTTTGCGGTCGGTGATGATCTGGAAATAGACCGAAATCCCCTGTTGCTGCGGGTAGACATTCACCGCGTACCAGTTGCCGTATTGGGGATCGTCAAAACAGACCTCGAAACTCATGGCTTGTTTCTCACGGATAGCGTACCGGTAGTTTTCCTCAAAGACGGACCCCCGCGCGGTGGGGAAAGCGTCAAAGAGCCGCTGGCCGAGAACCTCGTGGCGGTCACGCCCCAAAATCCTTTCAGCCGCCTGGTTGAAATAGGTCACGGTCAAGTCATCATCCAGCGCGAAGAACGCATCCGTGATGCTTTCCAGGAGATCGGTCATTTGCGCGCTCTGCTCGCGCAACGCTTCCTCCATCCGCTTCTGAGCGGTGATGTCCACGATGCTGACCAGTACGCGAGCGTAAGTGTCCTCGTGGCCCGGCGCGACGGCCCAGTGCAGTTGCGCGTGCAGCGTTTGCCCATCCAGGGTAACGTGCATCTCTTCGGCTTCAAACGTGGTGCCGCCTGCCGCGATGAGCAGCAAGATGTCAATAAAGTTCTGGTAGGAGGTCTCGGTAAAAATTTGCCCGATGCCGGCGAAGAACACGTCTTTGTCGTCCGTATGGTACAGGCGCAACGTCGCCTGATTCACGTCAACCACCTCCACCAGCGCGGTCAACTCTTGGACTAACTCCGGGTGCTCCCGGAAATACGCGCGCAAATCGGGGATGTCCTGGAGCGGCAGCGTGTCCAGGCGGCGTTTGACGGCGGAGAAGTCCTCCTCCCAAACGGAGATGGGCGCGGCCTCGAAGAGTTGGTGATAGCGCTGCTCCCTGTCACGCAGCGTGTTTTCCAGTTGCTTGCGCTCGGTGATGTCGGTGGCGATGCCGCATAACGCGATAGGCTGCTCGCGCTCGTCATACACCACCTGGGTGCGGCAATCCATCACCCGCTCGCTGCCATCCGCTGCAAAGTTGATGACCTCGCCGCGCCACGCGCCTTCCCGCAGCGTTTGCTCGATGATGGCGCGCTGGGTAGCGCCGCGTTCGGCATCCTCGCCGTAGATAACGGTAGATTGCCCGATGATCTCTTCCCGCGACCGCCCCGTCGCGGCCACTTCTGCCTGGTTGACGTAGGTAATCACGCCCTCCAAATCCGTGACCGTGACCAGGTCTTCAATCTGATCCAGCACCAGCGAGTGCAGCCGCAGCGTGTTTTCGAGTTGCTTGCGCTCGGTGATGTCAGAAGCGATGCCCGCGTAAATCTGCACGCCGTCCTCATCAGAAAGCGGGAAGAGAAGCGTTTCAAAAAATTGCGTTGCGCCGTTCAGCGTGATCTCATCCTCCACGACCAGCTTGGCCTGGCCGGCCTGCAAAGCCGCCACGCGCTCCATAAACGTCGCGGCGGTCTCCGGCGGGAGCAGATCGGCGAAGGTCTGGCCGATAATCTCCTCGCGGGGCAGGCCCAACACATGGACAGTCGCCTCACCGACCAGCAGATAGCGTCCCGTTTCGTCGAAGATATGCACCAACGCGGGCGAGTAGTCCAGCAACGCCTGGAATCGCTGCATGGTCTGGCGCAAAACGACCTCCGTGCGCTTGCGCTCGGCGATCTCGCGCTCCAAGTCTGCCGTGCGCTCGCGGACAGTCGCCTCCAGTTGCACATTCTGCTGGCGCAGGGCCTCCTGGCTGGCGCGCAACTCCCGCGTCAGATGGACGCGCTCGGCGGCGCGGCGCAACGCGCTCTCCAGCGCCACCTGATCCACCGGCTTGGGCAGGAAGTCCGAAGCCCCCGACCGCAACGCCTCCAAAATCGCGTCCTTATCGCCGTGCCCAGAGACCAAAATCACGTTGGCCTCCGGGTCGTGCTGGCGGATGGCGCGCAACACGGCCAGGCCGTCCATCTCCGGCATCCGCAAATCCGTCATGACGATATCCGGCTGCTCCTGATGATACAAATCCAGCCCGGCCCGCGCTCCCCCGGCCGTCAGCACGCGATAGCCCGCCAAACGGACATTGCGCGCAAAGGATTGCAACACGCGCACCTCGTCATCTATCAATAATATCGTGATGGACATAACGCCTCCATTAAAAACGAGCTACTGACCAGCAAAATCTTCGCCATCTGTACACTCTGTGTATCTTTGTGTTGTCTCTGTGTATCTCTGTGTCAAAGTTGTCGAACTTAACAAAAAGTGTCCGGTAGTGAATTAACGCAGTAGCGCAAAACTAACCCTATGACAAGAAGAAGCCCCCGGTTGATTTCAAGCAAGGACACGGATGAGTCCCCTGAAAAAAGTCCAAAAATCCGATTTTTCCACACGCGACCTACTAAATATATGAAATTCGCACGCGGAAAATCTAC
>SLSP01000274.1 GCA_007130345.1 Thermoflexales bacterium | reverse complement strand
TACTAGCCGGAATACTATAGGTAGGGTATGCGTGTCATAAATTCCTAGATATAGTGGCTGCGTGCGTGAAAATTCCGATTTTTCGCGTGCGAAAAATCTACATATAGTATCAAGGTTCTAAAAAATCGGATTTTTTAGGGTGCTTTCAGTAGAGTTTTCTGATAGCTTCTCGACGATCCGTAACCGCGCGCTGCGGCTCCGGGGATTGGCGCGGAGTTCTGCCTCCGATGGGCTGACCGGCTTGCGGTGCAGTTGACGCACCACCGGCTTGTGCTGGCATACACAGATGGGAATCTCTGGCGGGCACACACACGCGCGGGACTCGCGTCTGAAGTGTTGCTTGACCCGGCGATCTTCCAGGGAATGAAAGGAGATCACGGCCAGCCGGCCTCCGGGCCGCAGCGCGGAGATGGCGCGCGGCAGCACCTGCTCCACCGCCTCAAGCTCCCGGTTCACCGCGATGCGCAACGCCTGGAATGTCTTCGTCGCCGGATGGAGCGCCTCGTCGCGGCGACGCCCGACCGCTTCAAGCACCACCTCGGCCAGCCGCCCGGTGGTGTGGATGGGCCGCGCCGCCACGATAGCCCGCGCGATGCGCCGACTCCGCCGCTCCTCGCCATAGTGATAGAGCACGTCCGCCAGCGCCGTCACATCCAGCGTGTTCACCAGGTCGGCAGCGGATGGCTCCGCGCTCTGCTGGTCAAACCGCATATCCAGCAGCCCCTCCAACCGGAAGGAGAATCCGCGCGCCGGATCGTCGATCTGCCACGAAGAGAAGCCCAAATCGAGCAGCACGCCATCCAGAGGCAACCACCCGGCGGATTCGGCCACTTCGAGCAGGCGCGTGTAAGACGCGTGCTCCAGGCGCACCCGCGAGCCGAACGGGGCCAGCCGCGCCGCCGCCCGCGCCACCGCCTCCGGATCACGATCCAGCCCTAGCAGGTGTCCGTCAGGGGCCGAGGCTTCCAGAATCGCGGCGGCGTGACCGCCCCCGCCGACTGTCCCGTCGAGGTACCGTCCCCCCGGCGCGACCGCGAGGCCCGCCAGGACTTCACGCAAGAGCACCGGGATATGCGCGTGGGGATCGCGCCCTAAATTTGCAGATTCTCCCATAACGCCGGGTCTCCGTCCATCACCTGCATCTGGTGCGCGTTCTCGGCCTCCCAGCGTTCCGGGTTCCACAACTCCACAAAGCGATCCAGCCCGACGATGACGACCTCCGCGCTGGATTCTAACTCGGCATACTCACGCAGGCGGTCGGGCAGCAAAACCCGCCCCTGGCGATCCAGTTCCGCGTTCACCGCATCCGCGAAGAAGACGCGGCGCAGCGCGCGCCCACGCGGGTCGGTGAGAGGCAGCGCGGTCACTTTCTGGGCAATCTCGTCCCACACCGCCAGCGGATACACCGCGAGGCAGCGATCCAGGCCGCGCGTCACCACCACGCCATCGGGCAACTCTTCCCGAAAACGCGAGGGGATGGTCACGCGCCCCTTGCTATCCAATGAGTAAGTGTACTGCCCCAGGAACATTTTACATTCCCCACTTTGAGGTAAAACTTCAGGGAAAAAGCAGGTTTTTTCCCCATTTTCCCCCACTTTCCCCCACCAACACCCACATTATACAATACAATCCCAAAGAGCGCAATAGGAAATCCCAAAAAATCCATAACGATTTTGGGATAATTTGTAACGCAAATGTAATGGAGAGCGTGAGGCGTGAAACGTGAGGCGTGAAACGTCAAACGTCAAAACCTGGTACAGCGCGGCATAGATAACGCCCCAGATGAAGTGCTCCGAGGGGAACGTCAGTTCCCCGTCCTGACGTATGACGCTCCCCCGCTTCTCCACCCGCGCCTTACGTGCTATACTGACGTGTGGAATACGCGCCTAGGAGAGCCTATGCCACAACACAACACAATCACGGTAGACATTCACCTCCGCGATAGCCGGGACGGGTATCACGTCCACCTGCGCTTGAGCGACGGGAGCGCGTTTGACGCGCCCTTCCCCGCCAACGTGTGGCCCTGGATCTCGTCGGGCGACGGGCAGCGCGACGGGCAGCGGCTCTTCGATGCCCTGTTCGCCGGGCAAGAAGCGCGTGAGGCGTGGGGCGCGGTGCGGGGACGCGCCCGCCTCCGTCTGCACCTGGACACGCGGACGCCGGAACTCGATCACCTGCCCTGGGAGCGATTGCACGACGGCCAGACCTTCCTCTCCGGCGGGGATGACACGCCCTTCTCGCGCTGTTTGCCGGTGAAGATACCGCTCCCGCCACCGATTCCTATGCGCGCGGGGGGCTGCCGCGTGCTGACGGTAATCGTCAATCCCGCCAATTTAAGCGATTATGGCCTGGCCCCACTAAGCGTAAATGCCGAGCGCGCCACTCTGGACGCGCTTTGGGCGGGCCGGCCGGTGACGCCGGAAACCCTCGCCGCGCCGGTGACGTTGCACAGCCTGGAAGAGGCCCTGCGCGAGCATCGTCCGCACATCCTGCACCTGATAGCCCACGGCGCGTTCAACGCGCGCAGAGGAGAGGCGTGTCTCTATTTGCAAAACGCCGAGGGCAACGTGCAAATCGTCACCGACGCCGAGATCGGCGCGATGTTCCACCGCCTGGGAGCAGCGCGCCCGCATCTAGTCTTCCTGGCGGCGTGCGAGAGCGCGACCACCTCTCCGCTGACCGCCTTCACGGGGCTGGCGCGGCAACTGGTGCAGGCCGGCGTCCCGGCGGTAGTGGGGATGCAGGAACCCATTGGCATCGGCGCGGCGCGGGAACTGACGCGCGCGTTCTACGCGGGCCTGTTCCAGCACGGCGAAGTGGATCGCGCCCTCAACGCCGCGCGCAGCCTGCTGCTGGCGGGCAAGTCGCCGGACGCGGGCGTGCCGGTGCTGCTGATGCGGCTGAAGGATGGGCGGCTGTGGACGGGCGGCCGGGCGGCAGTCTCCACCCCCGCCAACCCCTTCGCGCCGCTCGCCGGGCGGATTACCGACGCGGCCCGCGTCTTCGGGCGGGAGCGCGAGCTGCGCCGCGTGGCCGACTTCCTGAGCGCCGGGAGCAGCGTCGCGCTGATTGGGCCGGCGGCGGTGGGCAAGTCCTCGCTGCTGACGCGCCTGCTGGCCGACGCGCCCGTGCTCCTGGGCGATTCCTGGGAGGCGGCCTACCTGGATTTGCAGCCGATTTTCAACGAGGATGAGTTCTTCGCCGCGCTGTGCGACGCCCTGGACGTGACCGCCTGCCGGGGCTACGCGCTGCATCGCGCTTTGCAAGGACGGCGCATCGTGCTGGCGATAGACGAGGTGGAGAAGATGACGTGGGACGGCTTCTCGCGCAGCTTGCAAGCCGAGTTGCGCGGCCTGGCGAACGACGCCGGCGCGGCCTTCACCGAAGCCGAGTGCTGGCGACTCATCGTTGAAACCGGCGGCCATCCGCAGCAACTTACGCGGGAAGCCTATCAGCTTTTTGCGGAGAAGCTTTCGGATTTTGGATTTTAGATTGGGGATTTTGGTCCCACTGCTCGAATTTGGCTCATTGCTCCGAGGGGAACGACAGTTCCCCGCCTGACACGGCGGCGCGAGTCGCGGAGCTAACGCTCCGCTCCAAGCATGAGCATTGCCATTTGCAATTCGCCATTCACAACACGCAACACGCAATAGGAGATTTCCAATGACCACCGTCCCCCGCCTAGACCTGGCCCCGAAACTCAAGCGGCCCTTGCAGCTCTGGAACCCGCTGGATTACCTGCGCCTGCTCCACTGGATTTTCTTCTTCCCGCAGGCCGTGCGCTGGTACGTGGACACGTTTGCCGCGCCGGAACACCGCAAAGCCGTGGGCCGCGACGTGCTGCCCGCCCTGCGCGCCGACCCGGTGCTGCGCAACCTGACGCTGCAAGGGCTGCTCCTGAACGTCATTGCGCCGGTGCTGTTGGCCGCTGGGTTGCAAGGTTTAGGTATACCTATAAACTGGTTCGGCGCGGTGTCAGGCATAGTATTGAGCGTAATAGCATCAAGCATGGGAATAGGCATGACGTTTGGCGTGGTGTCGGGCGTAACGTCGGGCATGGCTCTTTGCATGACGTTCGGCATAACATTTGGTGTAATTTTCAATATAATAAACAATGCAACAAGTGGCATAG
>SLSP01000462.1 GCA_007130345.1 Thermoflexales bacterium | reverse complement strand
TCCGGGCCGATGCTGTCCAAATCGCCGATGAGCGGGTTGCCAATGTTGCCGCCCACCCACGTCGTGAAGCCCGCCGCGTCCAGCATCCGCCCCACCAGCGACGTCGTCGTGGTCTTCCCCGCCGAGCCGGTGATCCCGATGACGGGGGCCGGGCAGCGCATCACGAACTCCTGCGCGTCGTTGCTCAGGGGGATGCCGCGCCGCGCCGCCTCTGCGACTATGGGCAGTTCCAGCGGGACGCCGCCGCTGAGGCAGAGCAAATCGCAGTCATCCACTAAGCTCAGGGGATGCGCGCCGAGCACATAGCGGATGCGGTCGCCATACTCGGACAGCGCGGCCATCTCGGCGCGCAGCGCGTCCGCCGGGCGCCCATCAGAGACGGTCACAGCCACGTCGCGCCCGGCGAAGAAGCGCGCCAGCGCCATCCCCTGCCGGGCAAGTCCTAGTATTACGACGTGGTGGGGTAAGTTCATCAGCCGACCTCAAGGGGCAATGTTTTTTATTGCACATTACGTATTGCGCAAAACACGGAATACGCAACACGCAACACGCAATACGATCTACAACAACGCCAGCGCGACGCCGGCCATCGCGGCCAACAACTGCACGAGCCAGAATCGCTGCACCACTTGTGTCTCCGACCAGCCGAGTAGCTCAAAGTGGTGGTGTAGCGGAGCCATTTTGAAGACGCGGCGGCCTTCGCCGTATTTTTTCTTGGTATATTTGAAATAGCCGATCTGGATGATATCCGAGAGCACTTCGGCCACCGGCACCAGCATCACGATGGGCAAGATCAGCCATTGCCCGGTCATCAGCGCCACCACACCCAGAGTCGCGCCCAGGGAGAGTGAGCCGGTATCGCCCATAAACAGTTCCGCCGGATGCGCGTTGAACCACAGGAAGGCGAAGGACGCGCCCACCACCGTGAAGCAGAAGCGCTCCAGGTAAATCTGCCCTTGCAGGTGGGCGATGATGCCGTAGGCCACGAACGCGCTCGCCATGATGATCCCCGCCAACCCGTCCAGGCCGTCGGTCAGATTGGCCGCGTTGGCCGACCCCATGATGACGAACATGGCGATGGGGATGTAGATCGGCCCCATGATGATTCTGTGCGAGATGCCGGGCACGGCGATGCTGCGCAGGTCGAGCGGAAAGTAGATTGCCAGGGCGATGATCAGCGATAAGACCATCTCAATCTGGATTTTGAAGCGCGCGGTGAACCCCTCGCCGCGCCGCAGGCCGCGCACGCCCGCCATATCGTCGCACGCGCCGAGCACGCCATAGGCCAGCAGCACGCCCATCGGCACGAGAATGGAGCGCCCCAAGACGGTTCGGCCAAGCACGTTGTACAGGTTCAGCGCCAGCGTGATCAGCAGCACCGGCACGGTGATCAACACGCCGCCCATTGTGGGCGTGCCCATCTTGGTAAAGTGCCCGTCGGGGCCGTCGATGCGGATGGGCTTCCCGATTTTAAGCCGCTTGAGCAGGCCGATGTAGGGCCAGCCCCAAAAGACCACCATCAGGAATGACAAACTGGCGAGGATGAGGGCAAAACTCACGCGCCATCCCCCGTCAGTTGGGATACGATGCACTCCATCTTGAGCGCGCGCGAGCCTTTGACCAGAATCACGTCGTCGGGCTGAATCAGCTCGCGCAACAGGGCTATGGCCGCCGGGCTATCCTCCACCTCGTGGATGTGCTGGCGATCCAGGCCGCAGAGTTCCGCGCCCCGCGCAATCTGTCGCGCCAGTTCGCCTACAGCGACCAGCTTCGCCACCACGCTGGCGGCCCGGCACCCGACTTTGAGATGCCCGGCCTCCTCATATTCGCCCAGTTCGAGCATGTCGCCCAACACGGCGATCTTGCGCCCGTCCAGGTCTTTGAGCAGATTGAGCGCGGCCAGCGTCGAGGCGGGGCTGGCGTTATAGGTATCGTCTAAAACCAGAGAGTCGTTCACGCCCGACACGGCCACTAGGCGCAGTTGCGATCCCGGCGTGCGCAACCCCGCGACGATGTCCTGCCAATCCAGGCCCTCCACCAGGCCCGTCGCGGTTGCCCGCAACACCGTGTGCGCGCTATGCCGTCCGAGCATCGGGACTTTGACGTACACGGCGTCCTTGCGGTAGTGGAGGCGCAGCCGGATGCCCTCCAAACCCAGGCTTTCCACCTCATCGGCCCACAGGTCGGCCTCCGGGTTGAGGCCATAGAAGAAAACGCGCGCCGAGGTGTGTTCTGCCATCGCCCGCGCGCGCCGGTCATCCATGTTGAGGATAGCGATTCCCTCTGGGGCCGGGGGGAGCGCTTCCACCAACTCGCGCTTGCCGAGCGCGATGTTCTCGATGCTCCCGGCACGCCCGGCGTGAACCGGCTGCACGTTGGTGATGATGCCGATGTGCGGTTGCGCGATATCCGCCAGCAGCGCGATGTCGCCCCGGATATACATGCCCATTTCCAGCACCAGTCGCTCATCTCGATCCGTGAGCTGGAGCAGCGTGAGCGGCAAGCCAATCTCGTTGTTATAGGAACCAGTGCTGTGCAACACGCGGTACCGCTGCTCCAGCACCCGCGCCACCACCTCTTTGGTCGTCGTCTTGCCCACGCTGCCGGTGATCCCGATGACGCGCGGCGTGAGTTGCCGCCGCCAGTGGCGCGCGGCATCCTGCAACGCGAGCAGCACATCGGGTACCTGGATGATGAGCGGCGGGGTCAACTCCCCGATTTCGTTATCGGCGGTTATGTCCACGGTAGTAGCCGCGTCGAGGGCCACCGGGCGATCCACCACAGCGGCCACCGCCCCCCGCGAGAAGGCATCCGCGACATAGTCGTGCCCGTCTACGGTTTCACCCTTGAACGCGAAGAAGAGCGTGCCAGATTGCGCCTGGCGCGAATCCACCTCCGGCGTCACCGGTATCTGCAACCCCTGGGGTCGCTTTCCGCACAAACTTTCTACTACATCCGCTAATGTCAGTCGTTTGACCATAGTTCCTCAATGCCGCGTGTGTGATTACGGCCCGGCTCGTAAATCCGTGGGGGGAATTCCCAACAGCACAAACGCGCGCGAGGCTACCCGCTCGAAGACCGGTGCCGCCGTGAAGATGCCCCAACGCAGATGCCGCGCTATACGCGGGCGGTCTATCTTGACCAGAATCACCACCTCCGGATCGGGCAGCGGCCCAAAGCCCACAAAGGACGTGATCACGTCCTCGCGCTCGTAGCCCCCGATGGTGGGGATCTGCGACGTGCCGCCCTTGCCAGCGATGCGGTAGCCTTCCACTTTCGCCGCCATCGCCTGGTGCTCGACAGTGCTCTCCATCAACTGGATCATCACCTGGGCCGTCTCCGGCGAGATGGGCCGCCCTAGCGAGCGCGGCGGGATGGGGATCACCCGCCCATCGGGATAGCGGCGCTCCGCGATGATGCGCGGCTGCAACATCTCGCCTTCGTTGGCGATGGCCGCCACGGCCGCCGTCATCTGCAACGGCGTCACCGCGATGCCCTGCCCGAAGGAGTTGGTCGCCAGGTGACTGTCCGACCAATCCCAATCGCTTGGCAGGCGCAGGGAGCCGGGCACCTCGCCCGCCAATTCAATCCCCGTCGTCTGTCCAAAGCCGAAGCTCCGTACATAATTATAGAAAACCGTCGGGCCGAGTATCCGCGTGGAGAGGGTGGTGGAGCCGACGTTCAGCGATTTGACCAATAGCTCCTCAAGGCTCTGCTGCCCGTAGCCCACACCGGCGGCGTTTCGGATCACGATGCCGCCATATTCGATAATGCCGATGTCGTTATAAGACCAATTCCGCGTTACGCGACCCGAATCCAACGCCGCCGCGACAGTCACGACCTTGAACACCGATCCCGGCTCATACAACTCGCTCACCGCCGGGTTGAGGAAGATGTCCTCCTGTCCGGCAGCGGCGTAGGCGTGATAGCGGGCCGGCTCATAGGAGGGATAGTTCGCCATCGCCAGAATCTCGCCGGTGCGCGGGTTCATCACGATAATCGTGCCGCCCGACGCGCTGAATTCGTGGATGGCTTTCTCCAATTCGCCTTCCACAAAGGCTTGTAACGTCCGATCAATCGTCAGTTGCAAATCGGTGCCCGGATAGGGGATCAGGCCGCCTTCCAGCAACTCATCCGGCAT
>SLSP01000467.1 GCA_007130345.1 Thermoflexales bacterium | reverse complement strand
CCATCAGCCAGTGCGTCCGGGACAAAACCATCACCCGCGAATATGATCCGGTGGCCGACAAGGGCACCGGGATGCGCGAAACCACCGATCTCGATCTGCACGCCGACCTGCGCGCGGTGGATTGGTACGTTTACGACGAGAACTACGGCACCTCCGAAGAAAAAGCCCTCGTCAAATACATCCAGAGCCAGATGCCGGCCCTACGCGAGAAATACACCGACATCTACCTCTTGCGCAACGAAAAACTCTTCCAACTCTACGACTTCGCCGCCGGGCGGCCTTTCGAACCGGATTTCGTCCTCTTCCTCACCGAGCGCCGCACCGGCCAAGCCCGGCATTACCAGTTGTTCATCGAACCCAAAGGCGCCCACTTGGCCGCTCATGACCAATGGAAAGAAGATTTTCTGAAGCAGATAGCGCATCACCAGCGCGTCACCGTGGCCTTTCCCAACCGCCACTTTAGCATCGTCGGCTTGCCGTTTTACAACCGCGTTAGCCAATGGCGTACCTTTGCCCCTGCCTTTCAAGAGATTGTGCTGTGAGACCGTAATACCACTTCTGGAAAAACCTAATTCACTACAGAGACGCAGAAAACGCAAAGAAAAACCAAAAAGCAAATATTTTCTCAATAATCCGGGGAATTTTCCCGGCAGACCTGTCAGGTTTGCAAAACCTGACAGGTCTCGCACGGAGGCTTAAGGAGGACTACCCAATGACCCTCTACCCCCTCAGCACAACCCTCAACCTGGAAGACGACCCCTCCCTCTACTGGATGCGGCGGCTGCTCACGTACCAGCCCGCGCTCCTGCTCTATCTGCGCGACTTGCTGGAAACGGTGACGGCTTACGTGCCGCGCGTTATCGCCAGCACGATGCTCGAAGCGCCGGTCTCTGGGCCGCTTGGCCTCTCGTTGGAGGGGACGGCGATGTTCGCCGACATCGACGGCTTCACGCCGCTCACCGAGCGCTTCTCGCGGCTGGCCGACGGCGGCGCCGAGGAGGTCACGGCGTTAGTTGACCGCTTCCTCGACATCCTGATCCGCGTGACGGCGCGGCACGGCGGCGATTTGCAGAAGTTCGGCGGCGACGCCGGGATGCTGCTTTTCACCGGGCCACATCACGCGCTGCGGGCCGCGGCTGCCTCCGTCGAGGTGCAGCAGATGATGCAGGCGCAGATGAGCGAGGTCGAGACCAGCCTGGGTCGCTTCCCGCTGCGCATCTCCATCGGCCTGGGCAGTGGGCGGATGGTGGGCCTGGGCTTGGGCGACCGCGCCGGTCGGGAGTTGCTGCCCGTCGGCCCGCCGCTGCTGGCGATGGGCCGCGCGCAGGATGCCGCCCCCTCTACCGAAACTGTGCTCGATACCAGCACGTTGGAAGCGTGCGGCGCTGCCGTCCGCTGTGAGACCATCGGCGAAGGGTTGCACCAGGTGGTGGAGTTGCTGCATCACCCCTCGGCGCACGGCTGGCCCGCGCTGCCCCAGGCCCCCAAGCTGGAAGACGAGGCCCGCCTCACCTGGTTCCTCTCCCGCCTGGACGCGCTCACGCCCTACCTGGCCCCGGGCCTCATCGAGCGCCTGGTCGCCGCGCCCACGCTGGATGACATCCGCGTCTTCAGCGAGCGCCGCCGCGTCACCGTGATGATGCTCTCCGTGCCCGGCCTCGTCGATATGCTGCCCTGTTGGGGGGATGAGGCGCGGTTGCGCGAGGCGCTGGCCGCGCCCAACGCGGCCTTCATCCAGATGCGCGACACCATCCGCCGCTACGATGGCATCGTCAACAAAATCGGCATCTCACCCAAAGGGGCGTACATCGTGGTGCTCTTCGGCGCGCCGCGCTCCCACGAAGACGACCCGCTCCGGGCGGTGCTGGCGGCGTTGGAGTTGCAGGAGACCTTCGACCATTCGCTGCAATTCGGCATCAACACCGGCAACGTCTTCGCCGGCGACCTGGGGACGGCGCAGCGCCGCGAGTACACGGTGATGGGCGACGAGGTCAACCTGGCGGCGCGGCTGATGTCGAAGTGCGCGCCCGGCCAAATCTGGTTGGGGCCGAACACGGCGGGCCATCCGGCGGTCGAGCGGCGGGTCACGGGCGCGTTCGCCCCGCCGACGCGCTTCAAAGGCAAGGCCGACCCCATCGCGCCCTACGTGGTGGCGGGGCTGCGCCGCGTCTTCCTCGGCGCGACCACCGGCGAGACGACGATGGTGGGGCGGGAGGGCGAACTCGCGCAGTTGACGCGCTTGCTCGGTGCGGCCCAGCGCGGCCCGGCGCAGGTGGCGCTGCTCCACGGCGGGGCCGGGGTGGGCAAGAGCCGCCTGGTGCAGGCGGTGGTGCAATCCGCCCGGGAACAGGGCTTCGCCGTTCACCTGGGGACGACGCCCTCGTATGGCGCGCACCTGCCCTTCGCCGGGTGGGATGGCGCGTTGCAATCCCTCTTGGGGCTGGACGCGGTCGCGCCGCCGGAGCGCGAGGCCCGCGTCACCGAGGCGCTGGCGCGCTACGGCCTGGAGCCGTGGGCCGCCCTCATCGCGCCGTTGGTGGGCCTCGCCGTACCCGCCTCGTCGGACGTGCTCGCGCTCCCGCCCACGATGCGCGACATGCAGCGCCAGTCCGCGCTCTTCGAGTTGTGGCAGCACGCGGCGGAGGAGCAGCCCCGGCTGTTGGTGCTGGACAACGTCCACTGGATGTCGCCCGCCGCGTTGGAGATGCTGGACGTCTTCGTGACCACGCCGTGCCCCGCGCCGCTGCTGGTGCTGCTCACCTGCCGCGATGACCACGCCGTGGCCGCGCGGTGGGAGTCGGGCGCGCGCGTCGTGGACGTGACGTTGGGCGCGCTCCCCGCCGAGGCGATGCGCCAACTGGTGCTCGGCCAGTTCAAGGACGCGCCGCTGCCCGAAAAAGTGGTGGATTGGATCGTCGCGCGCAGCAGCGGCCTGCCGCTCTTCGCCACCGAAGCCGCGCGCACCCTCATCAGCTCCGGGATGCTGCGTCGCCGCGAGGGAGGCTGGGAACTGACCGGCTCGCTGGAAGATTTCGAGCTGCCGGATATGATCTACGGCCTCATCCAAAGCCGCATCGACCAACTCTCGCCGCCCAATCGCCACCTGTTGCGCGCGGCGGCGGCGGTGGGCGACCAGATGACGCTGCCCACGCTGGCGGCGGCCTACGGTGAGGAGAGCGAAGCGGCGGTGCGCCGACGCGCGCCGCACCTTTCGCCCTTTGGCCTGGTTCCCCGCGACGTGAGCGGCAACATCCTGGCCTTCCGCCAGCCCCTCGTGCGCGAGGTGGCCTATCGCGGGCTGCCTCGATGGGTGCAGCGCCTTATCCACCAGCGACTTACGGAGTACCTCGACTACCACCGGGAGCGGGCCACGCCCAACTGGCTCCCGCTGCTGGCCTTCCACGCCTTCGAGGGCGAGCTGTGGGAGCAGGCCGTCGAGGTCAATCTGATGCTAGGGCGCGAGGCGATGGCCGCCTACCTGGCCGACCAGGCGCAGCAGGCGCTCTCGCGGGTGCTGGCGGCGGCGGATGCCGGGGGCCTGCCCGCGACGGCGGCCCGCTTCGAGGCGCATCACCTGCTCGGCGAGACGCTGACCAGCCTGGGCCACTACGACGAGGCGCGGGATCACATCCAGGCGGCGCGAGAGATGCTGCCGGAGGCTCCCACATCCCCCGAAGAGAGCGACCAACTGGCCGACCTCGACTATCACGAGGCGGCGGTGCTGGAAGCGCAAGCCCTTTACGACGCGGCGCTGGCCGTGGTGGAGCGCGGCCTGGCCCTGCCCGGCGTCCAGGAGACGCTGGCGGGGGCGCGGCTCCAGTTGATGGGGGCCGACCTCTACCGCCGCCAGACCGATTACGCGACGGCGCGGGCCTGGGCGGATCGCGCGGTCGCGTTGGCGGCGCAATTCGAGGGGCAGGCAGCGCACCAAATCCGCTCGCGGGCGATGTACATGGTCGCGCTGCTGGCCTCGTTGCAGCGGCTCAAGGGCACGCGGCGGGAATAGGGAATGGCAGTTGACGTTTGACGAATGACGGACTCACCTGAAAGTACCCTAAAAAATCCGATTTTTTAGAACCTTGATACTACAGGTAGATTTTTCGCGTGCGAATTTCATAGATGTAGTAGGTCGCATGTGGAAAAATCGGATTT
>SLSP01000171.1 GCA_007130345.1 Thermoflexales bacterium | reverse complement strand
GCGCACCACGCGGATGCGCTCGACTGGGCCGGAGCGCACCAGCGGCGATTGCGGCACGGCGTCGCGGATGAGGCCGACGACCTCGGCCCCGGCCTCGACGAGGGCCTGCGTGAGCCAGGAGCCGAGCAAGCCTGTACAGCCCGTCACCAGCACCGGGCGCTCGCGCCAGAAGGTTGTGTTGATGTCGCTCATTGGCGCACCTGCCAGGAAAAGCTCGTAGCCCCCGTCTCGGGGGCGTTGCGCGGCGGAACCCGCCCCGGGGACGGGGCTTTGAGCCATTCACGGTCGCTCACCACAATTTCCACGGCGCACCGGCCTCCCACAGCGCGTTCAACTCCTGCGCCTCCTTGAACGTGTCCATCGAGCGCCAGAAGCCCGCGTGCGGATAAGCGGCGAGTTGCCCGGCGGCGGCCAGTTGGCGGATGGGTTCCTGCTCCAGCACCAGCGCATCGTCGCCCTCCAGGTAACGCAGCGCCTCCTGCTCGAAGACGAAAAAGCCGCCGTTGATGGGCGTCTTGTGCAGCGGCTTCTCCTGGTAGGCCGTCACTTTGCCGTCCGCGATCTCCATCACGCCGAAGCGGGAATAGGCGTGGACGGTGGTGATGGTCGCCAGCGTCCCCTGGGCGCGGTGATAGGCCAGCAGCGCGTGCAGGTCAATGTCGGCGACGCCGTCGGCGTAGGTGGCGAAGAAGCGCGGCCCGGCGACGTGGCGGGCGGCCTTGCGGAGGCGCGCGCCGGTCATCGTCTCCAGGCCGGTCTCCACAAACGTGATGCGCCAATGCGCGGCGTCGGCCGGCGTGTGATAGGTCGGCTCGCCGTCGCCGAGGGTCAGCGTGAAATCGCGGCTCAACCAGTCGTAATCCAGGAAGTAGCGTTTCACCAGATCGCCCCGGTAGCCGAGCGCGAGGATGAACTCATCGAAGCCCTGTGCGGCGAAAATCTGCATCACGTGCCACAGCACCGGGCGCTTGCCGATCTCCACCAGCGGCTTGGGGATGGTCTGGTCGCCCATCCGCGTGCCTTTGCCGCCGCAGAGGATGATGACGGGAATGGATTCTTTCATAGAGTCTGTATTTGTCCTCGGTAAGTCAATCGTGAAACGTCAATCGTGAAACGTCAATCGTGAAACGTCAAAAACACCTTGACGGATGACGTTTGACGCATGACGTTGGTTTTTCCCCAGAACGCCCACCGCTGGAGCGATGGGCGCGTGAATTATGGTAGCATGGGGAGGGGGTTTGTCAACCGGGGCGCGAGGATATTTGCCAAAGCCGGGATGTCGCGTACTATACATATACGGGATCGCCACGCCCCATTCCCGGATTTCAAGACGCACAAGGAGACCTATGACCTGGATTAAAGTGTTGGATGCAACTGCGCTGCCCGAGGGCGAGCGCAAAGTCGTCAAACTTGAGGATCACGACATCCTGCTGGCCCACGCGCAAGGCGAAATCTACGCGATGCTCAACGCGTGCCCGCACATGAAGCTCTCGCTGCGCAAGGGCGAAATCACCGAGGACGAGACCATCGTCTGCCCCTTCCACCGCAGCGCATTCGATCTGCACACTGGCGCGGTCAAGGTCTGGACGCCCTGGCCGCCGATGGTGGGCAAGCTGATGGGCAAGGTCGCGTCGGAGCGCCCGCTGCGCGTCTTCGCCACCAAAGTTGAGGACGGGAGCATCTGGATTGAGATAGAGGCGTAATGCGTAAATAACGAATTACGCATTACCGATTTAAGCCAGAGCATTAAATATGGAGGTAATCTATGCATACATCACCCAACGACCGCGTTAAACTGGGCGCGACGGACATCGAAATCTCGCCCCTGGGCATTGGAACGTGGGCCTGGGGCGACAAGATAATGTGGGGCTACGGTGCCGGCGGCTTTACCGACGCCGATCTACGCCAAGCCTTCGACGCGACGCTCGCTGCCGGCGTCAACTGGTTCGACACCGCCGAAATCTACGGCTTTGGGCGCTCGGAAACGCTGGTAGGCCGCTTTGTGGCCGAAAGCGGCGCCGACGTCAAAATCGCCACCAAGTTTATGCCGCTGCCCTGGCGATTGCGCCCGGACGCGCTGCTGAAAGCCCTACGCGCCAGCCTCGACCGGCTCGGCTTGCCCACCGTCGATCTCTACCAGACGCACTTCCCCTTCCCGCCACTCTCCGTGGAGACGTGGATGGGCGCGATGGCCGACGCGGTGGATGCCGGGCTGATACGCGCCGTGGGCGTCTCCAACTACTCGATGGAGCAGATGGGCCGCGCCTTCAACGCGCTGGACGCGCGCGGCATCCCCCTGGCCTCGAATCAGGTGCATTACAGCCTCCTGCATCGCGCGCCAGAGCGGGATGGCGTCTTGCAACTCTGCCGCGATCTCGACATCACCCTCATCGCCTACAGCCCGCTGGAAATGGGCCTGCTCACCGGCAAGTACACGCCAGAGAACCCGCCGCCGGGAGGCCGGAAGCTACGCTATCGCCAGGAGTATCTGGAGCGCATCCAGCCGCTGCTGGCCCTGATGCGCGAGATCGGCGCGGGGCGCGGCAGCAAGAGCGCGGCCCAAATCGCTCTCAACTGGACGATCTGCAAGGGCACCGTGCCCATCCCCGGCGCGAAGAACGCCCGCCACGCCGCCTCTAACGCGGGCGCGCTTGGCTGGCGGCTCACGGATGACGAAGTCGCGGCCCTGGACGCGGCCAGCGCGCAGCTTGAGGCGTGACCGCGACCCCGCGTCTCGCGCTCTGGTGGATTCGCCGCGACCTGCGGTTGCGCGATAACCCCGCGCTGCACGCGGCCCTGAATCACGCCGGGCAGGTGCTTCCCGTCTTCATCATCGACGATGCGCTCTGGCACTCGCCCTACGTCGGCGAGAAGCGGCTGGCCTTCCTGCTTGGCGGATTGCGCGCCCTGGACGCCGACCTCCGCGCGCGGGGCAGCCGCCTGCTGGTGCGAAGCGGCGATCCCGTGGCCGCGCTGACCCGGCTCGCGCGCGAGACCGGCGCGGACGCCCTCTTCGCGCAGGCGGACGTCTCGCCTTACGCCCGGCAGCGGGATGCGCGGGTGGCGGCGGCCCTCCCCCTCCACCTGACGCCGGGCCTGACCGCGCTACCGGTGGACGCGGTGCGCAAAGCCGACGGCGGCCCTTACGTGGTCTATTCGCCTTACGCCCGCCGGTGGAAGGCGCAACCGCTGCCCGCCGCCGCCGACCTGCTCCCCGCGCCCGCCCACATCCCCACGCCGGAGACGCCGCCGAGCGACCCACTCCCCGCCGAACCCGCGCTGCCCGATAGCGTCCCCTTCCCGCCGGGCGAGGCGGAAGCCCAGCGCCGACTGGCCGCCTTCACGGACGGCCCCATCGCCGAGTACGAGACGGCGCGGGACCGGTTGGCGGAGGACGGCACCTCGCGGCTTTCGCCCTACCTGCGCTTTGGGATGCTCTCGGCGCGGGAGGCGGTGGTGGCGGCGCGCGCGGCCCTCGACGCCGGGCACGCGGGCGCGACCACCTGGCTCGACGAGTTGATCTGGCGCGAGTTCTACCTGGCGGTGCTGCACCACTTCCCCCGCGTGCGCGAGGAGAGCTTCCGCGAGAACCTGCGCGCCATCGCCTGGCGCAACGACCGCGAGCAGTTCGCCGCGTGGCAAGCGGGACGCACGGGCTATCCCGTGGTAGATGCCGGGATGCGCCAGCTCGCGGCCACCGGCTGGATGCACAACCGCGCCCGGATGATCACAGCGGCCTTCCTCACCAAAGACCTGCTCATCGATTGGCGGTGGGGCGAGCGGCATTTTATGCAGCACCTCGTCGATGGCGATCCCGCCAGCAACAACGGCGGCTGGCAGTGGGCGGCGGGCACGGGCACGGACGCCGCGCCCTACTTCCGCATCTTCAACCCCACGCGCCAGGCCGAGCGGCACGATCCCGAAGGCGACTACATCCGCCGCTGGCTGCCGGAACTGGCCGCCGTGCCCGCGCAGCACATCCACGCGCCGTGGAAAATGCCCCCGGCGATGCAGGCGCGGGTCGGGTGCATCACCGGGCGAGACTATCCCACGCCTATCGTCGAGCACGCCGGGGCGCGGGAGCGCGCGCTGACCGCGTATCGAGCGGCGAGAGGGTGAGTGATGCGTGGTGCGTGTTGAGTGTAAAAAAAAAT
>SLSP01000449.1 GCA_007130345.1 Thermoflexales bacterium | reverse complement strand
TGCTGCTGGCTTCGATGATGCGCTCCAACAGCGCGAGGGGTTTCTGGGTGGGATAGCCGAGGCGCTCTTTGGCTTGAGAGTTGACGGGGGGAATGTCGGTGATGATGTCCTGAATGGGAACCCCTGGCATTTCATCCAGGTACCGCTTGAGGCGGATTCCGCCACGACTGGTAAAGTGCAAGCGCCCCTCAGCATCCAGTTTCTTCATCGTCTCCAACGGGACGCGCCACAGAGATGTTATGCCTTTGTAGGTATACGTGTAGCCTCCGCCAGAAAGTCCCTTGGCGGTTATATCCCCATCGGTCCACCGTCGCCCATCATAATCTCGCCGTCGAAACCGCGTGAGATACGTTTCATCATACGGGGTAAATACCGGATTCCAGGTGTACTGGTCGCTTTTGGTGTAATACAGCAGCACATCGTGGATGCTGCCCCACCCTTTGGGATCGCTGTGCGCGCTGGTACGCTTCCAGATGATTTCGCCACGATAATTTTCCGCGCCGAAAACCGTATCCAGGACGACCTTGAGATAATGGCTGGCGGTCGGATCGCAGTGCAGGTACAGGCTGCCGGTGGGCTTGAGGACGCGGTGCAGTTCCACGAGGCGGACGGTCATCATCACCAGATAGGCCATCATCTGGTTCGCGCCGATGAACTCGCGCATCGCGCCAATCATCCTGCCGACGTGCAGCGGGCCGTTGACCACTAACTCGTCACAGATAGATTCGGCGGCGCGATTCCAGTGCCACGTGTCCTCAAAGGCCGCGATTTGCGCCTCGCTGTCCGCACCGCTCTCATCCTTGAAGAGGAGGTTGTACGTGCGGTTAGAGTTAAATGGCGGGTCGAGGTAGATCAGGTCAACGCTGGTATCGGGGAGATACTCGCGCAGGATGGGCAGGTTATCGCCATAAAATAACGTGTTGTGGGTCAGGGGATCGGGCATCGTTGCACCTCGGAACGCTCATACTCACTCACCAGGCGGCAATCCCGGCTCGTCGGGATCCCATACCGTGACGAAGTTCGGGTTGACGCGGTTGTTGACCGCCGCGATCTGCACGTCTTCGTGAATCAGCCCCATCCAGTAGTAGAGGGGATTCCGCGCGGGCATATCCACGATCTGCAAGCAGCCGGTCACGACGGCGCGCGCGTGGGGCGGCAGGTACCAATAACCGTTGATTTCCACCAAATCTATGTCGGGATGCCCAATTCCCCACCGGAAGGGGTAGTTGCGCAGGCTGGTGTCGAAGTCCATCCCCACGCGGAAGGCACCGGACTCCTCCGACCAGCCGTGAGCGTTGAAATTCTCGTCGCTGCGATAGGTGGTGCCCGGCCAGGGGCCGGTGGTGCGCAGATAGGTGGCGCTGTCGTTCTCGACGGTGAGGGTAAAGCACAGGGTTTCCGAGAGCACCATAGTGGTGGTGGAGTATTCCACTTCGCCATAGAGGATGTAAGCGCGCGGTAAGCCGGCATTGTAGATTTCTAGCGGCTGCGTGGCGATGACGACCTGGCCCATCCTGTCGCGGGCCTCCGCGTGGACGGTATACAGGCCGTCGGCGGGCGGTTCGCTCCCGGCGTCGATGCCGCCGTCGTAATCGTAAGTGTGCCAGCCGGCGGCGTTGGGGCGCGTGCGCCGCTCGTCCTCGGGAATGTGATCAACAACGCCCTCCTCGCTATGTAAGGTGACGGTGAGGCTCTCGACATCCTTCTCCAGAAACAAGTTGATGCGCACGCGGTCGGCGATGCCATCCTGGTTGGGCGAGAAGCGCGGCGGCGAGACGCTGAAGCCCCGGATACCGGGAAGCTCCGTGTCGGCGTCGGTGATGGTGAGCGTGCCGGTGACGACGGCGCGCTCGCCATCATCAGTCTCGGCGGCGATCTCCCAGGTATAGACGCCATCGGGCAGCATCCGCTTGACGATCTCATAGCCCAGGTCTGGGTCGGCGGGCAGAGAAAAAGCGTCCACCACGCCGCCAAAGTAGACGGTATGGGGGGCTTCGCTGCGGCCCAGGCGGGTCGGCGGGCGGAAGGTGTAGGCGATGTCGCTCTCATCATACAGCTTGATGCTGACGGTCGCGTTGGCATTGAGGCGGAATTCAATCCGCGTTAAATCGGCAACACCGTCGGCGTTTGGAGAGATAGCGTCCGGGGCCACGATGACATCTTCGAGGAGTGGTCTGGGGCCACATCCGACCATCCACAGACTCGCCAGCAGTATCCAGAATGTCCAGCGTAAAATTTTCATGGGATCCATTGCCTCCTGCAACGCTGAAAGTGTACCAGCGGTTGTGATGTAGTCAAGTTCGGCTTGGTTGGGACTTGCAGAAGAGCGGGATTTTGCGTAGAATGAGAGGTATAGAGAAGGCGTCCGCGTGATGTCGGCTGACATTTGCTCAACCCGCCATTCCATATATTCTCAAGGAGATTTGTATGCAACCATTTGACTATTACAAACCCACCACCTTCGACGAGGCGTTTCAGTACCTCATCGAACCCGGCAAAAAGGTGCTGCCCCTGGCCGGAGCCACCGACCTGATCCCCAAGACGCGGGATGAGGTCTGGCATCCCGACGCGGTCGTGGACATCAAGGGGCTGCCCGGCCTGCGCGATATTATAATGGATGAAGCGGATGCGCGCCTCTACGTGGGCGCGGCGGCAAGTATGACCGCCATCGCTCGCTCGGAGATCGTCAAGTCTCACTGGAATGTGCTGGCGCAGGGCGCGGCCTCGATGGGCAACGAGCAGATCCGCAACCGGGCCACGCTCGGCGGCAACCTCTGCACCGCCTCTCCCGCCGCCGATACCGCCGCCGCGCTGCTGGTGCTGGAAGCCACCGTCTACATCAAAGGGCCGGCGGGCGACCGCAGCTTGCCCATCGCCCAATTCTTCGTCGGGCCGGGGAAGACCGCGCTCCACCCTGGCGAAATTGTGGCCGGCGTCTTCATCCCCAAGCCGCCGGAGGGCAGCGCCGGGCATTACGAGAAACTGAGCCGCCGCAAGGCCGGCGATCTGGCTATCGTGGGCGTCGCTGCGCTGGCTTGTCCGCATAATGGCGGCTACCGTTGGCGCGTCGCTCTGAGCGCGGTGGCCCCCACGCCCATCCGCTCCGCCGACGCGGAACACGCGCTCAACAGTGTGGCGAACGCCGAAGATTTGCTCGGCGTCTCCAAAGAGGCCATCATCGAAGAAGCCGCGCTCTCCGCCTACGAGTGCTGCTGCCCCATCAGTGATGTGCGCTCCAGCGCCGATTACCGCCGGGCGATGGTCATCCAGATCGCGCGCCGGGCGATGATGGGCGTGCTGGAACAGTTAGAGGCGAAGTGACTGCTGCTGCCACGCTTGAAGAGCGTTATGCCGCCGCGCTGGAACGGGAACTTCCCCTGATCGTCGCACAACTGCGCGCACAGCCTGGGGTGCAGCGCATTATCCTTTTCGGCTCTTATCCCACCGGCCGCCGCGACCTGTTGACTGATCTGGATTTGCTGGTGGTGATGGAGTCGGAGCAGGACTTTCTCACCCGGACGGTGGAATTGACGCGACAGCTTGACGCGACCGTCGCGTTAGACCTGCTGGCTTACACGCCCGCAGAAATGTTGCGGATGCGGCAACGGCCTTTCATCCGCCAAGTGTTAGAAACAGGTACGGTGTTATATGAGAAGGGTGTGTTTCATTTCAGTTGGGGCGAGCGGTCAGAAACCGGCCCCAGCGCGCTCTGGCCGGTCTCTGACCGCGCCAGCCCTGGGTTTTCAACTCATTTGAAACACACCCATATGAGAAATGACCCCTATATCGAAGGCCGTCGCTGGCTGGAACAAGCACAAACGGATTTGAAGTGGGCGCGGCATTTGCTAGACGCCGGCGCTTACTACTTGGTCTGTTTTCTGGCGCAACAAACGGCAGAAAAAGCCCTCAAAGCGTTGTTATACGCGCAAGGTGAATCTCTGGTATTGGGCCACTCTGTCCGGCAACTATCGCAACGGGCCGCTGAGTATTTTCCGCGTCTACAACCGCACATCACAGACTGGGCGATTCTGGACAGCTATACTAAACGCACGCTAAAAATTCACCACAGAGACACGGAGAACACAGAGAAACCCGCGCAAAAACCTCAGTGTCCTCCGTGTCTCCGTGGTAAAATGGAAAATTCAATGTGCGGTTAGT